>CAMHCZ010000069.1 GCA_946183755.1 uncultured bacterium
CCGGCGCCGACATCGTCGTAATAGGCACATCGCTGGAGTCAGACCCAGAGAAAATGATAAAATTCGCAGAAATCGTAAGAAATTTCTGATTTATATTTGGAAATACCGAAAAACGCTCCTATCTTTGCACTCGCAAAATCCAAGTCACGGCGCATTCGTCTAGTGGCCTAGGACGCGGCCCTCTCACGGCTGAAACCCGGGTTCGACTCCCGGTTGCGCTACGAAAAAATCCCAAATGCTAAGCATTTGGGATTTTTCTTTTTTCCGCCCCACCCCAACAAACATCAGGCACGGCATTCATCAACCACAAGCCAACGAAACGTAAAAATATGTTGAAAAAAAGGCTTTAACACACTATGCATTAACAGAAAATGCTATATCTTTGATGAATTAAGACACTATAAAAAACAGAAAAACTTATGTCAGAAGAATTAGAAAACAAAGAGGGAAAGGCTCCTGCACAGAAAGACGTGAAGAAGCCATCTGCAGAGAAACTGAAAGCACTCCAGCTTGCCATGGAGAAGATAGACAAAGACCACGGCAAGGGCACAATAATGAGACTTGGCGACGACTCGATTGAAGACATCGCCGTTATACCTACCGGCTCTATCGGTCTGGACTACGCGCTGGGCGTGGGAGGATACCCAAGAGGAAGAATCATCGAGATATACGGCCCAGAATCATCAGGTAAGACAACACTCGCCATACACGCGATAGCGGAGGTGCAGAAGGAAGGCGGCATCGCTGCCATAATAGACGCGGAGCACGCGTTCGACCGCTTCTACGCTGCCGGACTGGGCGTTGATACCGACAACCTGCTCATCTCGCAGCCTGACAGCGGCGAGGAGGCTCTCGAGGTAGCCGACCAGCTCATCAGATCGTCGGCAGTGGACTTGGTGGTTGTCGATTCTGTAGCGGCGCTGACACCTAAGGCAGAGCTCGAAGGCGACATGGGCGAGAACAAGGTGGGTCTGCAGGCGAGACTTATGTCGCAGGCACTCAGAAAGCTCACCGCGACTATAAGCAAGACTAACACAACATGTATCTTCATAAACCAGCTGAGAGAGAAAATCGGCGTAATGTTCGGCAACCCAGAGACAACAACCGGAGGTAACGCGCTGAAGTTCTACTCTTCTGTACGTCTGGACATAAGAAGAGCCAGCCAGATAAAGGACGGCGACAAGGTGATAGGAAACCAGACCAAGGTGAAGGTAGTGAAGAACAAGGTTGCGCCACCTTTCCGCAAGGCTGAGTTCGACATCATGTTCGGCGAGGGAATCTCACTGACAGGCGAGATAATAGACCTCGGCGTGGAATACGGGGTCATCAAAAAGAGCGGCTCATGGTTCAGCTACGGCGACACAAAGCTGGCTCAGGGACGCGAAGGCGTTAAGCAGCTTCTGAATGACAACGAGGAACTCAAGGAAGAGCTCAAGGAGAAAGTCTTCGAGGCAATGAAAAACGGAAACTCAGACGAGAAATAATCAATATTTATAAACCAAAACTTTTTTACAGTATGAAGAAATTAGCTTTAGCATTAGCGACATTACTTTGCGCTACATTCACTTTCACTTCTTGCTCAGAGGACGAGGCTGCTGCTATAATGCCTGAATTACAGCTTGCTGGCGCATGGCAGTGTACAGGAATCTCTGGACAGGCAGGAGGATTCGACCTTTCTACTTTGGGTATTTCAACAAGTAACAGCGACTACGGAAAATACACAAAGCTCTTCAGTATCGTATTTGTCCCTGTAGTGAACACTTACTACAGAGTGGGAACAGGAGATTTGTCATCATTGACTTCTTCTGTAACTGGTCTTACAGGCACACTCTCTGGCAGCGACGAGAACAAGACTGCTGCATGGAAGAGTTTCTTGAGCACAGGAACATTCGCAGTAAACGGCTCTACACTCACATTGACTTCAAAAGAAGGCAACATCGAGGAGTACACCTACATAACTGACGGAAAGCACCTCACAATCACTGAGCGTAAGGACGTAACTGGCGGCAACGAAACAGTAAACACAGTAGCGACTGTCATCAACTCTATCCTTGCTATCTCAGGAAACCAGACAATCGAAACATCTGTAGGTGTTGAGTACTCATACGACAAGCTGGAGCTGAGCGAGCTTTTAAACTTGTTCTCTAAGAACTAATCGACCAGTTCGACACAAACAAAAAAGGATGACTCTCCGGAGCCATCCTTTTTTTTTATGATATAAAAGCGGATTAATGCACGCTTACTATGCCATCGACAACATACTTGCTGACACCTCTCCAAGGCAATGTGCCGAGATACTCCTTGTAGTGGAGTTCGACGGTCTTGCTGCTGCACTTCATCAGGGAATCAGCCACAGCCTGGTCCTCAACCGAGAAAAGGAACTCGTTAGAGACGATTGTAGCGCCAGCCTGGCCCTTGAATCCCGACTGAATAAGCTTGCCTTCGTTGGTCTTGAACACATAGCCCTTGTTCACGAAATAATTCAGTTCTCCGGCCTTGACGCCTTCACCGAACACGAAGTAGAACTTGATGTAAACAAACACAGCCAATCCCACAAGAACAATAGCCGCAATCGAGCAGCCGATCTTTCTCAATGTGTGTTTCTTCTTTGGTTCTGCAGCCGCACTGCCCTGCTGCACCTGGGCATTTTCTTCTGAAATCATATTTTTATAAATTACATTTATATGACAAAGATATATCATTTTCCGCTTTAAATATTCATCATCGCAACTCTTGTTTTTATGATTTGGAAACACGAAATTTGCCTGTAACACATTAAAACATCACCAACAATGAAAAAAATCATGATCACCGCAGCATTAGCAATAGCTGCAACAGGTGTTTTCGCACAGACTGCACAAGAGACTCACGGAAAGTGGAAGAAGAACTCGGTTCCTGGCGTTTCCATAACAGTGCAAGGCGATGCTAAAACCGCTATAAAAATCCTCAAGGACGAGATGAAGGACGAGGACATCAAAGTGAAGGCTTCGAGCAAGGAACTCAGCGCAGAGGCAATCAACTTCAAGAGAATTTCTCCAAACATGATGAACTTCTACGCTACTGCCGAGGAGCACAAGGACAACACCACTACCCTGACAGTATTCATGGCACGCGGCACAGAAGCAAGCACATTCATCTCTTCATCGACCGACGCCAGTGCTGTAAGCAACCTGAAGAGCTTCCTGGAGCAGGATGTGGCAAGAAACTCGCTCGAGACTTCAATCAAGGCTCAGGAAAAGGTTGTCAAGGACGGAGAGAACGCTCTGAAGAACCTCGAGAAGAAAATCGAGAACCTGAACAAGGAGATCAAAGAGACAGAAGAGAAGAAAGCCGCTCAGATAGAGACAAACAAGGCTGCCAAGGCTGCTCTTGAGAATCTTTTGAAGCAGAGATAGTAAGAAACAAACACACGAATAAAAAAATCCGCAATCCTATTGGGACTGCGGATTTTTCTTTTTCTGCCGTAACGATTACTTGTTCTTGAGCAAGTCGCGAATCTCGGTGAGCAGCTGCTCTTCCTTAGAAGGCTCAGCAGGCGCTGGAGCAGGAGCTTCAGCCTCTTCCTTCTTCTTGAATCTGTTGATGCCCTTAATCATCAGGAACACACAGAACGCGATAATCACGAAGTCGATGATGTTCTGAATGAACTGACCATAGGCGAAAACAGACGCGCCAGCCTCCTGGGCCTCAGCCAATGTCTTGTAAGCCTTGTCGTCGGAAAGGTTCACGAACAGGTTTGTGAAGTCGATGCCGCCAGTCACAAGGCTGATAACAGGCATCAGCACATCGCCAACGAGTGATGTCACAATCTTGCCGAACGCGCCGCCGATGATAACACCGACAGCCATGTCCATTACGTTGCCCTTCATGGCAAATTCCTTAAACTCTTTTACGATACTCATGTTTTACAATTTTGTTTTGCGGTTAATGATTCTTGAATATACAAGTTATTTCACAAAACCACATTGTCTTATGTGTTAAAAACGAGAAAGGCGCACAAAAAAGCCGTGTCACAAGTGACACGGCTTGCTTTTTTTATGCCTAAAACTATTTACTTCTTGTTGAACTTGAGAGTCGCCAGCTTACCGTTTGGCAGAATAGCCACTGCGATGTAATTGCCGGCTGCGAGTCCAGAGATGTTCAGGTACGACACTAACGAACCGCTCAGGAGGTTGTGGCCAGCGAAGTCGTAAACCGTAATCCTCTGAACATCGGCAGAATACAAGACTTCGTCGTTGGTGACAGTCCACTCCGCCTTTTCTGCGTCTTCAACGCCTGTTGTTGGAGCTGGGTTCACAGTAATAGTTCCTGTCGCTGTCTTAGTTGCGCCAGAAGCGTTGGTCACAGTCACAGTGTATGTGCCGGAAGCTGTAGGCGTTCCGCTGATGGTCAGTGTCAAGCCGTTTTTGCTTGAAGTCAGACCGGCTGGCAGGTCGGCTACGCTGATGCTATTCGCTGTGCCGCTGGCTGTGTAAACGATATTCTGTATAGCTGTGCCAGCAGTCACGGTCTGCGAGGCGTTGGTTGCCGACGACAATGTAGGTGCGGCAAGCGGATTCACAGTGATAGTTCCAGTCGCTGTCTTAGTTGCGCCAGAAGCATTGGTTGCTGTCACAGTGTATGTGCCGGTAGCCGTAGGCGTACCGCTGATAGTCAAAGTCAAGCCGTTTTTGCTTGAAGTCAGACCGGCTGGCAAGTTGGCTACGCTTATATTATTCGCTGTGCCACTGGCTGTGTAAACTATATTCTGTATTGCTGTGCCAGCTGTCACGGTCTGAGAAGCATTGGTTGCCGATGACAAAGTCGGCGCGGCCTCTGGCTGACTTGACGAGGCGTAAGTCACTCTAATGCCATAAAAGTTTATACCACCGCTTGTGCTGTAAATATCTAATGTGGCAGCTCCGCCAGTGTATTCATAAGTGGCTTTAGAAATTGATGTAGCTGCGGCATTAGTTACTAACACATTGCTTGCCGATGAAGCTATCACGTAGTTTCTTGCCTCCGACGAGTTGGCTGACATTGCATATACATCTATTGTGCAAGGACCTGTAACATCAAACTCAAATGCACGATTCTGACCATACACTCCAGAGCCTCCTGTTTTTGCTCTATATGTAAAGTCGATTCCATCGCATGATTTTGAATTAGCATCAACTACTACAGTCTTATCCGAAGTCGCCAAAATTGTCAAGCCATCAACTGTTTCACTGCCTGTTATTGTGCCGAGACCAGAGAACTGAGAGTCGGAGAAGTTCCAGAATGTCGATGTTCCGCTTCCGCCCGACGCGCCTTGTGCGTTCACCTTTATAGTGCCTGTCGCAGTGGCTGCCGAACCGCTAGACTGCGTGGTTGTAACAGTGTATGTCGATGTACCTTCTGCTGTTGGAGTTCCTGAGATTGTGACAGTCGTTCCGTTTACGGAATATGTCACGCCAGCAGGCAGTCCAGTCACTGTCGCGCCTGTAGCAGTTCCGCCAAGTGTGTATGTTATAGTTGTTATGCTATTGCCTATTGTTATGGTCTGAGCATTAGTTCCTGACGCCGACGACAGTTTGACAGTCGGGATGGTAGATGAGCATGACGACGAAACTACGCCAGCCTCAGTAACGTCAAGTGTTGCGCCTGCACCACAAGTCGAGTTTGTGACTGCATTTTTTGCGTCAGTATAAGAAAGCGCTGTGTAAGAATAAGTCGGAGCGGACACTGTGCCGACACTTGAAGGCAGCCCATCCTTTGCCCCATAACTGGCAACAAAATTGAGCTTATTGCCAGAAGCATTATCGCTGCTGCTGTAGTCTTTATAGATAACGCTCTTCTTCTGAGCAAAATAACAACCCTCAACGTATGCCGTACAGCCTCCGAGACCAAGGCAAGCTGAAGCAACCGAGCTGCTCCAGTAGTTGTTCAGAAGATGGAACTGGCTGTGGCGCGCACGAGGCATTCTTTGCACACATCCCTCATCCCACCAATTGTAAGCATATGTTATTCTTCTATTCGTTGGCTTGTCCGAAGAACCTGAACCTACTAAGTTAGAATATCTGTGGTCGTCGGAACCCCCATCGGCTGTCCAAGAAGACTTTGCCTTGGGACTTTTAAGGTATCTGAAACGACACCATGTGACAGTAACATTGTCTGTTGCATCTTTTATATCAAAGTTTCCATCCACGCCGTCCAGAAAGTCGCAGTGGTCAACCCAAATTTTGGTAGCCGCATCAAGGCATAAACCATCCGCACTTTCCGAATCAAAAGCACCAGAGCCTTCAAATATCAGGTTTCTTATGATGACATTGCTTGAACCGCTTTTCAAATACAAGATTCCTGTCTTTTCTTCTGCCTGAGTCTTAGACGTAGGCACTGTGCTATTATAAAGTTTCACTCCAGGCAAACCCAAGATTGTCTTGTCTTGCACTTTAACCTTCAACAAAGAAGTAAACTGAATGTTCTGAGTGACAATGATTATCTTCTTGCCGGACGATAACAAAGCTGACTCTAATTGAGAAGCGCTCGTGACTTTAACAACGCTGCCCCCAGTTCCTCCGGTAGCCGAAGCGCCGTATCCGAAAGGCGCAGTCAGACAATAGTCCTGCGCCGTCGCCAACATGGACAAGGCCAAGCCTAAGGCTGTGATTAAACTTTTGATTTTCATTTTGTGTTTTAGATTTAAGGTTTAATTGTTTTGTGTGTTATGTTTAGTATATATTATTCAAACGTAAAATTCTTAACATTATTATTTTATACGAATAAAAAAGAGAGATTGTAAAAAATCTCTCTTTATAATATTTACTTCAGCACTACTTTCTGGGATAATCTGGAGCCGTCCGCCATAACTGCGCTCACTACATAAACACCAGTCGGAATCACCGAAATCGAAAACTCCGAACCGTTTGTTCTGGCTACTCGTGCCGACGACGATGAGTACAACTCAATGTACTTTGACTCTGCGCCGTTCACTCTTATCACTCCGCCAGCCAGTTCTATGCTTGCCGCGTCGGCATCAGACTCATCCACTGCAGAAACCTCATTACCAAGCAGATAATCGCAAGCATTGCTTATGAGCTTAAGCGCATCATCTGTAAGATTTGCTGTAGAAGCCTCGCTCACGCCTATCATCAGGAACTTGGCTGTTGTTGTCGCTCCGTTTATGCTCGCTCCGACAGGCACTTCGACTATGGCGTCGGCTGCGCTGTTGGTGCCAGGTGTTGCCAATACAGTGAAATCAGGCACGACAGAGGCGTCCCATGTCGAATGTGTGATGGCTGTCACCGCGTTCTTGCCTATTGCCGAGAACAGAGTTATATCGTCTGAAAGACCAGTGAACAGCGGATGTCCAGCAGCTTCGCTTGTTAGTACCACGTTCTTGTCTGTGGTGTTTATTGCTGTTCCCCAGCTCCATGTCGATGCGCTCACCTTCAAATTCCAAGGCTTGAGCAAAAGCATCGGCTTCTGACCAGCATACTGCTCCAAGTTCGCCATGCCTGTTGCCGACGAACCCGGTACTGGAGAAATCACGATAATGTCGTATGACGAATAATTCACAGATGATGACGAAGCCTCAGCCACGTTCACTATCTGCACATTCAGGTTGTTGTCGGCGTTCAGTGCCGCAAGTATCTTCGAGTCGGCAGCATCAAGTCCAGTCGTTGTGCAATACGCCACTTTCTTTGCGTTAGCCGATTTAACCACGATTGCCACATTTGCGGAAATCGCATCTCCGGATCCGCCTTGTGTAGTGACGGTTACAGTGTAATTCCCGGTCTCGGTTATTGTGCCGCTTATTGTCACAGTGCGATTCTCCGCATCCACAGCAGAAGTCAATCCGGCAGGAAGTTCAGAAAGCGTCAAGCCCGTAGCGCCGCCGCTCCATGTGAATGTTATCGGACTGATTGCCGTGCCTGCAGTCACACTCTGATTAATGTTTGACGGAACGGACATACCCGGAGGGAAGTTTGTCACATCGCCTGTCTCCACCCAGCCGAAATCCGGTGCCGAGCCGCCATAAGCCAAGCCGACCTCCACGCCTGCGTCTATCAGGTCCGAATTCTCCACCGGATACATGAAGTTCACGTTGAGTTTATTGTTGTCGCCTCTCGCCGCAGTCAGCTGCGCCAAGTCGAGCGACAGGAAGTCGTCGGCAGTGCAGCTCACGCCAGCCGTGTTCCATGAGCAGTTAGCCACGTCGGTTGTAGGGCATTGGAAATAGTCAGTTCCCCTCTCGTATTTCAATGAAAGACAGTTCCTTACCTTGACCGACGAACCTGAAATATTAGAGAAGCCATAGTTCACGCCGTTGTCGTATGCAGAGCAGTTGTACAATGTCATTGAACCGGCATTGTTATTTTGGTCGAAGCCGCGAGCGAAATTGCCTACAGAAAGGCAGTGCTGCAATGTCACGTTGTTCACCGTACGGTCGCCGCCTATCTTGAATCCGTTGCCGTTGCCGTCGTTTGGGAATGCGGCAATCGACACGACGTAAGTGCCAGTAACCTTGTCTCTGTCGGTAGTGACGGTCTGCCCTACCCATTCGTCGAAGAACGCTTTGTCCACGCCAGCGGCTCTTGGATTTGAAGTAAGGTCGAATGTCGCCTTTCCGTTGTTATAACAGATGCAGCTGTCGAGAATCGTCTCTGCGCCAGCTCTTTGATAGAAATCCCAGCCGTCGTCAGAGTTGTTCCACGCACGGCAACCCTTGTAGATGTTTGGACCAACGTTATTCGTATATTGCTTATCAGCGAAACCATCGGCATTGCCGCCAAAGTCATGGGATGTGTAAACCCCAGATGTAGTTCCGCTCTTATAATCGAAGTTGTCGTGCGAATCGCAGTTCAAGATGAGATTGCCACCGCCAGTCTTGTGCTGTATTCCTGTGTCACCGTTACCGTAAGTGTCAATGCCCTCTATTATGCAGTAATTTCCATAATTGATGATAGCGTTCTTGCCGGTATATCTGACTGTGAAATTCAGAAGATGAACATACTGCACATTCTCGCTAATAGAGATTCCTCTCTCACCGTATGGCTCGTTCCTGAAGTCTAGAATCGCCCTTTCGCCAGGATACGACATGATGACTTTGTACTGCGACGGAGTTCCTGACTTAGAGACTGTCTGTTTAGCACTGAAATCGTACTGTCCGCCGAGCATGCAGAGCGTGTCTACGCTTGACAAAGCCTGCCTTCCTGTCTCGAAAGCCGCAGGATTGGAATATGACGAGCCACTTCCCGTACCGTTTGGAGAAACGTATATTATAGACGCACTCGCGCCAAAAGAGAGCATTGCCGCCATGGCCATGCCCAATATTCGTGTTTTCATAATATTAGATTTAAGGTTTCTGCATATATGTTTTACAACACATATACAAGTCAAATATATAAATTTTCATTTTTATAATGATATAGTTTCTTGTTATTTTTTTCAAACACAACATGTGCTATATCATTTAAAGTCAAAAAAATAGGGTGCCATGCTGACATGACACCCTGCTTTTGTAAATATATAATACCTTCGTTTATTTAACCACGATTTTCTGCGCCTTTGATTTGTTGACGCTGACGG
>CAMHCZ010000070.1 GCA_946183755.1 uncultured bacterium
TGTGTAGATCTTGACGTCTGCGCTATACTCGCCCTTTTCGCCAGACACTGTAGCGAGATAAGTCAGCTTTCTCTCTGTATCTCCTGTGTTAGACACAGTTATTTTAACTTGCACACCTGCAGGAGCTACCTTTGATGTTGTAGTGCTGATATCTTCTGACACTGAGGTTGACTTCCAAGCTGCATATTCGATCTTAGCAACACCGCTTACCTTGAAGCCCTTAGTGATAGCATTGTTATCTGCTTTATAATCAGAAGTGATCTTGATATCGTTAACATAAGACTTGTTTGGCTCAACTGAGATAGCAGCTACCTTAGAAGTAGAAGTTCTTGCTGTGTTTGCTACAGCAGTATAAGCTGTACTTGTTACGTTAACAACATCATTGTCAACAAGCTTGCCATAAGTGTAAGTAGTTCCTGAAGGAAGGATTACATCCAACTTCTTAACTGTGATAGGGCTAACGCCTACAGGGATAGAGATTGAGTAATTACCGTAAGCATCTGTTGTAGCTGTGAATTGCTTTTCACCCTTAGCTGTAGTTGAGTTCATATAGTTACTTGCGTAATCTACAGTAGCAACTACTTGTGCTCCCGCTGCAACTACCTGGTTGCCTTCTGTGATCACATTGCCAGTCTTAGAAGCTCCGAGATCAACAACTACGTTACCTGTAAGAGTTGCAGTATTCTTGCAATCACTCAAAGAATAAGACGATTGCTCGTCTTCGCATGCAGTAAGCGCAAATGCACACGCTGCAAGCATCATAAGAAAACACTTTTTCATAGAAAAAAGAATTTAAAAATTAAAAGTTAGACATTAAAAATCAAAACATTAACTAATGATATTAGTCTTATTTTATAGTTTAAAAATATTTTGATGATAATTAAAAAAACTGCGCGAAGTTATCAACCTTATTAATATAATCAAAAAAAAATTTTATCTTTTTTCACTAATACACTTCACTATTTTTTTAGATATTTACTAAACCACTGATTATAAGACACAAAGAACTTATAATTAGAATATAGGTAATAAGAAAAACGATTTGAATATGACCAAACGACGCTCATAAAATAGTATCTTATTACTAATCAATAAGATACAAACACAGCAAAACCGTATATTATTAAAGAAGCAATGAGGCCGGAATGCAGGCACAGCCCATTCCTTCGTAAGGAAAAGGACAGGCTAACAAACAAAAAAAGGAGAGACGTGAATCTCTCCTATATATAAAATTAAGAAAAAAAAACGAGGTCTATCTCTTTTGAACAAAAGGCTTCAGGCCTTTGACCGCATCTTTGGCCGTGATGCGTTTGCCGCCGTTATCAAGGTCAATAAGAACATAGCGGTCATTACCCATGCCGAGTTCCTTCATATATGAAAGCTGACGTAGCCCATGGCGTGTCTCGATGCGCTCGATTATGTCGTGATGCTCCTTTTCGGTCATAGCGTAAAGTATGTCGATGCACGCCTGGTCGATGGCAAGGATATCGGTAGAGGAAAGAATCCCCACATCCGGAGTGACTACAGGGTCGGCTTTCAGCCCCTCGCAGTCGCACGACACCGACATGTTGCGCATGACATTGACATAAGTAACATGCTTGCCGAAGTAGTCGATGGTCGCCTTGGTTGACTCAGTAATACGCTCCATGAATTCCTCTTTCCTGATGCTCCACTGCCCCGCTCCAGGACGTGTGTGAATCCACGCCTTGCCTATTCTGCCGTCGGCGCAACCGATGCCGATGTTCTTGTTTGAACCGCCGAAGCCACCTTGTGAATGCCCCTTGAAATGGGTCAGCACCACAAGAGAATTGTAGTTCTTGATATTCTTGCCGACAGACATTTTTGTGAACCATTTGCCCCCAACGACCGGCAACGACAGGGTATCCTGCTCATCGATAATATCGACCGGACAGAAATCCCAGCCGTTCACCTTGAGAGTCTTGCGGTGGGCTTCGGTTGTATATCTGTCGCCTTGGTAATAAGTATTAGTCTCTACGATAGTCGCCTCACGGATTATATTCCTTTTCACAAGCTCCTTCACCCATTCGCGAGGCAGGATGTTCGGTCCGTTCTGCTCGCCTGTGTGCAACTTCACAGCAACCTTGCCGTAAATATCACCATTGACACGCTCATACGCAGCTATGAGTCCTTCTGCCGAGAGGTTTCGCGTGAAATAGACGACAGACTCGTTGCCTGTGCGCTGCGGATAAGGTATGTAAACATTGCCATATACACCTGGTGACTGAGCATAGGATACAAATACGCTCGAACACAGGCATATAACTGCAGAAATAATCTTTTTCATAAGCATATAATTAAAGACTTTCCTGCAAGATAAACATTTTGCAGGAAAGCCACATTTCTTGTTTTCTTAAAAAACTTGCGGAATAATCAGTCGAAAAGACGTGAAGTTGCGGAATATTGGAATCTAAGGTCCTCGTTCATTACGAGTGGTGTGACTCCATCTACAAACTTGATGTCATAGGAATCGGGATTCTCGTCGTCATGGTTCAGATAGAAGAAGCAGCTCGTGCCGTCGCTGAAATTGGCGATGATGTATCTTGAGAAAGAGCCTGGTCCGTCGGCGTCATGCATATGATTGATATAGAACGTGCCACGCTTGTGAAAATCTGCCGACGGCGAGTCCATTGTTATATTCCAGTCACTCGTGAGGTGCAGTTCAAAATCATCCAACACATAATAGCCGGAATGCAAACACTCCTCAATAAGATTCTTCTCGCCATTCGAGCTGACTGCATACGGCAAGTTGCCATCTTCGTCGAAAGAAATCTGAACGGACGTGATGTCCTCATAGCCCTCCAGCGGACCGCTGCATGTGACGTCGCCCGTAGATACGGCATCCATTATGCTAAGTATCGCCACGTGACCGTTGTCTGTGACAATGGCGAGATACGGCGACACATCGTTGCCCATGTTCAATGCGCACAAAGCAACGGCCTTCTCCTTGCCGAGTCCCTCCACCTGACAGTTCTGTCCTATGCGGCATGGCATCGAATTGGCTTCGGCGAGCTTCTCGCATTGCTTTTGGTCGAAGGTCACCTCAACAGAACCATTGTCCATAATTCTTGCCTTGTAAAAACCGCCATTCACGCTTTCTTTGCCGTCTGCACATTCAGCCTTGACGGAGTCGGAACCCGCTTGAGATGCCGCTTCATTGCTCTTGCCACAAGACGCGAGAAGCAGAAGCGAGAAAGCCACTGCAAATATCTGCTTAACCATATCTTACTAATTGATTATTTCTGTGGAATCTTGCGCCAATGATGCTTAATGGCAGCCTCGCCGCCAAAAGACTTGACCATCGCCTTGCCGCTCTCTTCAGAGATTTCTGCATCATTCTTAGTGTAGGAATCTTCTGCCTTGTTTGTGTCGATATTGACCAATGTCAGCATGTCCAAACGGTCGGTCACACGGCTGTTCGCTATCTTGCGGAAGTTGCGGTAAACGCATCCTGTACCGCACGAGCCGCCTGCACTGACTGCAGCATTAGCCATAACAGACATAGACTTTATCTCATGACAAACGTCAATAACCTCGGCTTTGCCGCTGCCGAAACAGAACAACGCGCCGTATTCCTTCTTGCCATCCATAACCCAGACCTCATCCAGTCCGTCATGGTCCAAATCGAATACACTATAGAAAACCAAAGCCGGAATATCAAGGTCAATCTCGTCGCTGACAGCAGTCTGATACATGGACTCAAGTTCCTTGAAATCGATGTTGCCAAGCTTCTTAGACGAGCCGTTGGCAATAACAGTTGTCTGTGCGCTCACGCCCGCGATGCAAGCGAACAAGAGCGAAATCATGAATAATCCTTTTCTCATAATCAATGACATATTTATTATATGTATGAATTACGCCAAACCTGCCCACTCGCCATTTATAGGCTTGCATGGAGCCATGGCGTCGTTGCAGTTGTTAAGCTGGAACAGGCTCTTGTCCTTGCCCTTGAAGACGATTACAGAGCGCTGAGGCGCATCCCATCCCTCACCGATGATGAATCGGTTGCAGAATGTGCCGCCGATAAGGTCTGATGTCTCGTCTGCCTTTGGTGTTCTGTCCACACGCACTATATAAGGCGACTTTGGCGCATAAGCGTTGTCGCTTTTCGCACCCATAAGCATAGCCGCTGGCTGATAACGCTGCGCTGCCTCGCTGTAGAATCTCTCGTCGAGAACGCGTATCATCTCGTCCTTGCAAGCTGGTGTGCAGGCAAGTTCCAAACACTTAACGCCCTGCTCCTTGTCGCGAGCATACATCTCAAGCAGCATAGGAATCATCGCCACAACAGAGAACTCATTCTTGCCGAGGAAGTCGTTATAAACCTGGCTGAACTCCGCGAAATCGCTTGGCACGTTGCTGAATGTCACGAGCAATCCGCCCAAGTCCTTCTTTGTCTGATAAGTATGACCATTCACAGTCACGGTCTTATCCTCAATGTCGATAACTGGCGCGACATAAGGCTGCATGTTGTTCATCTGCCCCTGCGGATAACCGCCCTGCTGTGGTGCCATTCCCGGCTGACCGTACATACCCTGAGGCATCCCGTTCATTCCTGGCTGTCCATACATGCCCTGCTGACCATACATGCCTTGCGGTCCACCGTACATGCCCTGCTGTCCGTACATTCCTTGCTGACCGCCGAACATGTTGCGCTGCTGACGGCTGAAGAAAAACTGGGTTATAATACCAGAAAAGAAACTGATTATAAGACTTAAAATTCTCATCTTTAATATTTTATATTATTAATTAAATCAATAGAAATCAGCGTTGCGCCTTGAATATGCGTTGGCAAGTTACACCTTTATAATCAATTTTCTTAGTTTTCTCCAAAAAACTGATTATCATATCGGACGTCAGCCTGTTCATATCAACACCAGCATCATTGTGCGGAGCGTCGTTTATGGAAGTGACATAGTTGTTGGCTACGACTTTGTAAACCTTGCTCTTCTTCAAAAGTTTGCCATTAGCGTCACGGAGTTCAAGCCTCTGAATCTTAGACGAATCGACTGGGTCTAAATACACGGTGCTTCTAATGTTTGACGAAGTGTATGGGAATCGCTTGTCGTCATTCTTATAGATGGAAAGCATCATGTCGTGCAATTCCGCGCCGGTCATCTTCAGTTCCACGCATTTGTTGCCGAACGGGTCAAGCTGCAGAACTGTGTTCACTGTCATGTCGCCGCCTTCAAGACTGTCAAGACGCACACCGCCGACATTCCAAACCGAAAAATCGGCATCGCCCTCGCTTCTTATGGCGTCACACATGAACACTCCGAGTTCTTCTGTGTTTACGAACGCATTGTCGGCATGCGCTATAACGCGCTTAAACACCTCGTTCTCACTGAAGTATCTCACAAGTTCCTCTACGACCTTGTTCTTTGCCGGATAATCCGCCACTTCAATATTCTTGGCTTCCTTGCCTACCACCTTGCCGTCCTCGACTATGAGTGTCGTAAGGGTCACACGCTCCAGTTTGTTCACATTCTGGGTTATGAGCACGCCGTTGTGCACCTCGCCGCCTTTCAGCTGCGTGTGAGTGTGTCCGCCGATTATCAAATCGTAATAAGGAAACTGGGCGGAAATCTTGACATCGTCCTCATAACCAATGTGGCTGAGAAGTATGTTCACGTCGCACTTCTTGGCGAGCCACTCATACTCCTTAATGGTCTCAGCCACAGGAGAGAACCTAATACTCTTCACATTATCAGGATGCGTGTCCGGCAGTCCGCGAGTGCCTAACTGCACCACTCCGAGCACTCCAATTGATATTCCATCAATATTGAATATCACATAAGGCATATTGTGGATGCCGAGCGACGGGTCCGGATGCACATTGGCGCAAACATGAGGAAAATTGCTAAGGCTGATGACCTTGGCAAGCCCCGCCTGACGCGAGTCGAACTCATGATTGCCGAATGTCGAGCAGTCGAAGCCAATGATGTTCATAAGGGCCACCATCGGATAAGCAGCTGGCTCATACTGGTCGTTGACTGGGTTGCCGGTGCGGTTGTCGCCTGCCGACATGACAAGAAGCTGAGGATCGATAGCCCTGAGGCTGTCAACTATGGCAGCCAGCTGTGGAAAGTTCTCAACCTTGGCATGCACATCGTTCACCGAGAGTATGTGAATCTCTTTGCGCTCTGCCGCCTGCGCCTGTATAAACGCAAAAACGAGTAATACCGAAAAGAATATTCTTCTCATCACTTTGCCTTTTCTATTCTAATGCTTTGATTCTCACGCAATGGAGAGTCCTCGCCTATCTCGTGCCCATAGCTGTCGTAGATAACGAAAGCTGACAATGCGCCAGCATCCTCGCCGCACTGGCAAAGAAACTGACGCACTGCATCCTTGGCGCACGCACCTGCGAAAACGCTCACTTCCTTCTCGTTCACGAAAACTTTCATAAACGATGCTATTATTTTACAGGAACTGGCTTAATGAAGCCCTGACCGTTCCACTTTAATACGAAATTGCTGTTGCCATCATAAGACTTTGCTGGCATCTTGACATCCTTGTCGTCTCTTGGCAATATCAGATAGTGGTTGCCGGCATTGGCAAGGGCTGTCATGAGCTGCTTGTAAACGACGAGGTCCGGAGTCAGGATTCTGTCGGCTGGATTGTAGTCGTAGCATACTACCTCCTGCTGCAGGTCGCCTTCCACAGTCTTCTCGCTTATAACGACAAGCAGTTTGTGTCCGTCGGCTCTGGTCCACAAAGCCGAATGCAGCGCCTGACGGTAGCCGTCGGTAGCGGTGAGCGAAAGCCATCCCTTTGCCGCATTATACTGAACCTTGTTGCGGTTCTCGTCCTGGAACGTCTTGGTTACGCTGTTTGCGTTGCCAACTGGCTTGAACTGTATCCTGTTGCTCATATAAAGTTTGTACAGATACTTGACCGTAGTCTCGTCGCCAGCCCAGTCGGTACAATAAGCACCTGTCAGGTTTTTGATGTCAGCCACCTTGCAGTCTGCTGGCAGTGCGATAACCTCACTGTCCCAAGTTGGTTCTGGCTCTGCCTCTGGATTATGGTCAGCTTCTGGCTCTGCCACAAAATTGCCTTCCTCCTTGCTGGCGTTCAAGCTAAGCTTGACAGTAGGTCCTACGCCTCTGTCGGAAAGCTCGACATTCTCTGCCGAGTATTTTGTTGTAGCGAATCTGCTTAAGTCAACATCTCCCAGGTCGCCACGGTGATAAATCTCGCAGTCTCTCAAAGAAAGATTCGTGTCGCCGGCATAGAACAAAGGTCCTCTATTCTGCGAGAAACGGCAGCGTGAGAACGCCACGTTCAAGCTCGAAGGCAGATTCACCAAAGTGAACTCGCGATTTCTGTAGAAATCACAGTCGTTGAACTTCACATTGAAGCAGCCCGAAAGAGTCATTATGCTGTAGCTGCAGTCGCGGATTATGGAGTTAACGCAACGCAAATCCGTTGTCTTGCTTGCTGTTATGCCCTCTGTTCCGCATCCGTACATGTCGCACTTGTCTATCTGCACGCTCTCGCAGTTCACGAACTCGAGCACACCGCCCTCGCAATAGCCCTCATCGGTATGGCCGAGTGTAAGCTCGCGTATAACGACATTCTTGCTGTTGCGAATGCTCAGAATGTAGGCATAACGAGGCTCAACGATCAAGGCTGCGCCCTTAGAGCCTTGTATCGTAAGGTTGTTGCACAGGTTCAGCACAAGCTGGAAGCCATCGAAGTGGTCCTCACGCGAGATCTTCGCCGTAGGCTCGGCATAAGCCTGCAATGTTGACACGCCGGCTGCGCTGCACTTGTCGTCATACTGCAACGCGTCGGACAGGTTAATGACACCCTCGACTGTTATTATACGGTCGGAGCCCAATGCCTTGAGAAACTCAAGAGCGGACTTCACCTTATACTCTTTCTGCTTGGCAAAAGACGTTGCCACACAAGCAGTTAAAAACAAAAACACTAAGATTCTTTTCATATTATTAAAAATAAGCAAGCCCTGCGGAAAGCCGTAAAGCTCCCCACAAGGGCTCATATTAATTTTCAGTTTTAAACATTCTCATTACTGCTGATTATTGTCAGCCACTGCCTCATTCTTCTTGCTGCGCTTAACAAGGAAGTAAACAAGCGCTCCGACCGCAGCCAGAATTATAATCGCCAGCACCGGACGATAGAAAATCCATGCGATAGCGATAACCAGAAGCGACCACACGAAGCCGACAACTCCGCAGACAAGGCCAACGCCAAGGCTTGCCACTGTAGCAAGCGGAGGAAGCACCTTGAGCAGCGAAACCACGATATCGAACAAGTTGCGCAAACCAACGATGACAAGCACAATACCGAGGACACGGAGTATCCATGTCAATGTGCTGTTCTCATCGCGGGAATTCTCGAACATCTCCGCAGCGTCCTTTGTGCCCATCTCCAGACGGCTGAACCTGTTCTTGTTCTTTGCTATGTAGTCTGTGAATGTATTGCCGGAAACTTTCGCTATTATGCTGATGGCTCCAGGCAGAACCTTTGTGAAGGTCACTCTCACGTCACCTATCTGAGGCGAGTTTGGATTTACGCCGTAGTAAACCACATTGCCGTTGACATGAACCATAGAATCCGAAGCCTCGATGCCGCGGCTCTTAGCCACAGCCGCGCAAGCCTTGCTCCAAGCAACCTTCTTGCTCGAAGAAACATTCAGGTCCTGAGCCACATCGCCGCTGATAGACTTTATCTGTTTCTCGTTCAGCTTGTAAGCGCCGAAAGCCACATTCTCCGCGAACGACTCCTTTGCCTCCACATTAGTGTAAACAAAGTTCTTGTTCTGGTATGATGGGTCCTTGAATTCACCGCTGTTCACAGGAGAGTCGGTCCAAGTCGTTTTATATGTGTAAGTTATCTTCTTGTCCTGCGAGCCGCCCACATTGTCATGAGTCTCCTCGTGCTTCTCCTCCACATACTGGTAATACTCCACGCTGCGGGTCAGTCTGACAGCCACTGCACCAGTCTCAAACTCAGCGTCAACGAGCGAGTCATTAGTCGTTGCGTTGCCTGTCGCGTGCACCACCTGGCCGTTGAACTGCGCGTCCACCTTGTTGATGTTGTCCATCTCGACACAGACATCCTCTGTCTCGTTTATCGCCTTCGCTGTTTTCACAGCGCGTCCTTCGTTCCACCAAAGCAATACTGTGGCGCCAATGAAGAGCAGGAATCCTGTTCCTATGCCGCCCAAACTGTTTTTCAATCGTCCACCATAGCTGGTGTGTTGTGTTTCTGTGTAAGCCATTTTATTTGTAATAAATTAATGTTATGAGTGAAAATGCGGAGCAAATTTAGGAAAAATAAACATATTGTTATGTTTTTACAAACATTAGACAACTACAAATATTCACTTCCTTTTTTCAAAGCACTAATAATCAGCACTATAAAAGTACAACAAAACTATATAAATCATAAAAATCAATTGGGACTATTAATAAAAATCCAAAAATAAGTGTGCATCCAGCAATTGATAAGCATTTTAAAA
>CAMHCZ010000071.1 GCA_946183755.1 uncultured bacterium
CCTGGATACACAAGCATGATTTACACGGCACCAGCTATAGAGCTGTACAAGTAATCCCCTCGCACCAACAGATAAACATCGTCACCGAGAAACACGTGCAGAAGAAAATCAAGCCATGAACTTTTTTGCAACCCGATTGCACATAGATGCAGCCTAATTTTGTATCAATCATTTGAAGATACAAGATTATGTTTTGGAATAAGATTTCCGGAGTTTACGACTTTGTGGAGAACATCTTCAACGGCAAAGTGAACAAAGAGATAACGCAGTATGTCGCCAGCCTGACCGATGGAAACGACGACGTTCTGGAGTGTGCATGCGGCACAGGAATGTTCAGCCTGCCCATAGCAAGACGATGCAGAAGCCTGATAGCCACCGACTTCGCCGACAAGATGCTCGCCATAGCACAGAAGAAGTGCAGACACCAGCCCAATGTCATATTCAAAAAAGCCGACATAACAAGTCTTGGCTATGCCGACGAGAGCTTCGACAAGGTCGTGGCAGCCAACGTTATACACTTGCTCGACGACCCACGCAAAGCCTTAGACGAGCTTTGGCGCGTATGCAGGAGAGGCGGCGTCATAATAATCCCAACCTACATAAACAAAAGCAGCAAGAGCGCAAGCCTGGCAGCCAAGTTCTTCAACATGCTCGGAGCCGGATTCAAACGCGAATTCGACGAGGAGTCATACCATGAGTTTTTCAAACAGATGGGCTATGCCGTGTCCGAATATCACACAGCCGACGGACGGATGCCTTGTTGCGCAGCCATCATCCGCAAGATGAAGTGACGTGCCTCTACGCTTTAATTCTCACTGCATTAGAGTTTTTTACCAAAAGGGTAAAACTTTTTTGACTATTTTTGCGACATTATGTTTTCGAAAACAAGAACGCGTAATGCACGCATGAGCAAATAGGACAGAAAAGGCAATGGGAACGCGCACTTACGCATATTTAGGAATTGGAAGCAACATGGGCGACAGATTCGACAATCTGCAAAAGGCGGTCACGTCCATAAACGAGAGGCTCGGCGAGGTTGTCGAGTGCTCGCGTGTTTACGACACTGAGCCGCAAGGCTTCAAGAGCGACAACCGATTCCTCAACGCCGTGATAAAGATAATCCCAAAGGTCTCGCCCGGCATAATGCTCAAGGAAATAAAGGACATCGAGACCAAAGCCGGCAGAAAACAAAGAAAGGCAGGCGAAGGCTATCAGGACCGATGCATCGACATCGACATACTGCTGTTCGGCTCGCGCACACACACGTCGAAAAGCCTGACCATACCTCACGAGAAAATCGCAGAAAGAATATTCGTACTGAAGCCGCTTGTCGACATAGCGCCGAACCTCATTGTGCCTGGCCACGACATGACCACCATCGAGCTGCTCGGCATGAGACACGACTTCGACTCAATAACCCCTATAGACAAGAAACTATGAGCACAAAGAAGAATAAGAAATCACCAGACTACATATTCGAGACAAGCTGGGAAGTCTGCAACAGAGTTGGCGGCATATACACAGTGCTGTCGTCGAAAGCGGAGACCCTGCAGAACGAGCATAAGGACAAGGTCATATTCATCGGACCGGACTTCTGGCACGAGAACAAATGCCCATTCTTCAGCGAGTCGGCAAGCCTGCTGAAGGGCTGGAAGGAAAGCGCGCTGAAAAGCGGACTGAGCGTGAGGGTCGGCCGTTGGAAAGTGCCGGGCAAGCCTATCGCCGTGCTCGTGGACTTCAAGCCGTTCCTCAACAGAGAGACGCTCGACAACGCGTACGCATCGGCTTGGGAGAGATTCGGAGTGGACTCGCTGCACGCCTACGGCGACTATGACGAGTCGGCGGCATTCGGCATCGCATCCGGACTGGTGATGACAAGCCTGTACAAGCACTTCAAGGCCAAGGAAGCCGACGCCACATTCATAGCGCACTTCAACGAGTGGATGACGGCGTTCGGACTGTTCATCGTCAACGGCGAGGCTCCCGAGATTGGCACAGTGTTCACCACACACGCCACATCGATAGGCCGCTCGATAGCCGGCAACAGCAAGCCGCTCTACGGTCAGCTGCACAACTACAACGGCGACCAGATGGCGCAAGAGCTGAACATGGAGGCGAAGCACTCTGTGGAAAAGGCGGCGGCGCATCTGTGCGACTGCTTCACCACAGTGAGCGACGTGACAGCGAAAGAGTGCGAACAGCTTCTGGACAAAAAGCCAGACGTGGTGACTCCTAACGGATTCGAGAAAGACTTCGTGCCAGAGACCGCTGCCGAATACGCCAAGAAAAGAAACGCAGCCAGAAAGGCTCTGCAGAACGTGACCGAGAAGCTCACCGGAGCAAAGCTGAGCGAGGATGTCGTGTTCGTAGGCACATGCGGACGATGCGAGTATAAGAACAAGGGAATAGACCTGTTCATCGACTCGCTGCACAAGCTGGCGGAGCAGCGCCCAGAAAGAGAAGTCGTGGGATTCATCATGGTGCCAAGCTTCGTGAAAGGTCCGAGAGAGCACCTGCAGAAAGCGCTGAAGGCGAAAGGCAAAGGCGAGGCGCTGCCTATGAACTTCATAACCCACCATCTGCACGAGCCGGGCAACGACGCCATACTCAACGCCATCAGATGGTACGGATTCCCTAACAGGCAGGAAGACAAGGTGAAGATAATATACATACCAAGCTACCTGAACGGCACCGACGGCATATTCAACAAGACGTACTACGACCTGCTGATAGGCCTCGACCTGACAATCTTCCCTTCATACTACGAGCCATGGGGATACACACCGCTCGAGAGCATCGCGTTCTCCATACCTACCATCACGACCAACCTGTCGGGATTCGGACAGTGGGCGCTCGAGGACAGTGAAAGCCACTGCAAATGGGTGCTTAACAGAACCGACGACAACTATTTGGAAGTGAGAGACAACATAACCGCGCTGATAAACGACTTCATAAATCTCGACAAAGACGAGGTGAGCAAGTTGAGAAAAGCGTCCAAGGCATTGTCTCAAAAAGCATTATGGAAGAATTTCATTGCTTTTTACAAGGAAACATATAACTTTGCCTTGATTAAGGCATCAAAACGTATTAACTAATAAAACTGACTAACTAACCAATTATCATTCATAATGAGAATCTTAGCAAACAAAATCAACCAGCCTAACTGGAAAGAGATCAATGTCGTTTCTCGTGTTCCAGAAGGACTAGAAAGTTTACGTGAATTATCATACAACATTTGGTGGGCATGGAACGAACAAGTGACTGACCTCTTCGCCAGCATCGACAACGACTTGTGGAAGCAGTGCCAGTACAACCCAGCCCTGTTCCTCAACCGCATAAACTACGAGAGACTCGAGGAGTTGAAGAGCAACTCAGAGTTCATGAACAAGCTGAACTCGGTTTACGCAGAATTCAAGAACTACATGAGCGTGAAGCCAGACCAGAACAAGCCTTCTGTGGCATACTTCTCTATGGAGTACGGTCTGACCGACATCATCAAGATATATTCCGGAGGTCTGGGAGTGCTCGCAGGCGACTACCTGAAAGAGGCTTCGGACAGCAACATAGACATGACCGCTATCGGTCTGCTCTACAGATACGGCTACTTCACACAGTCGCTGACTGTGGACGGCGACCAGCTGGCTGTCTATGACCCACAGGACTTCACCAACCTGCCTATCGAGCAAGTGAAGGAAGAGAACGGCGAGCCAATGGTTATCGAAGTTCCTTTCCACGACAATTTGACAGTTTACGCAAACCTCTGGAAGGTGAACATCGGTAGAATATCGCTCTACTTGCTGGACACTGACAACGAGAAGAACTCAGAGTTCGATAAGTCTATAACCCATCAGCTCTACGGCGGCGACTGGGAGAACCGTCTGAAGCAGGAGTTCCTGCTCGGCGTGGGCGGTATGTACGCACTGAAGAAACTCGGCATCAAGAAGCAGGTTTACCACTGCAACGAGGGACACGCAGCGCTCATCAACGCACAGAGACTCGTGGACTACGTTGAGTCAGGATTGACATTCAACCAGGCATTCGAGGTTATAAAGAGCTCATCGCTCTACACAGTGCACACTCCAGTGCCAGCAGGACACGACTACTTCGAGGAAGGCCTGTTCAAGAAGTACATGAACGAGTTCCCTGCGAAGATGGGCATCAGCTGGGACGAGTTCATCGACCTCGGACGCCAGAACCCAGGCAACAAGAGCGAGAAGTTCTGCATGTCAACATTCGCATGCAACACTTGCCAGGAAGTGAACGGCGTAAGCTGGCTGCACGGCAAGGTATCTCAAGAGATGTTCCAGCCTATCTGGAAGGGATACTTCCCTGAAGAGCTCCACGTAAGCTACGTGACTAACGGTGTACACCTGCCAACATGGGCAACATCTGAATGGAAGGCACTCTACGAAAAGGCATTCGGCAAAGAATATATCTACGACCAATCTAACCTCTCTATCTTCGAGAAGATACAGAATGTGCCAGACGAGGAAATCTGGAACATCAGACAGGGACTGAAGAAGAAGCTCATCGACTATGTGAAGGCTAAGACTCAGGAGCAGTGGACAAAGAACCAGAGCGCGCCATCCGACGTCAACTCTGCTATCAACGCCATCAACCCTAACGCCCTCATCATCGGTTTCGGACGTCGTTTCGCGACTTACAAGAGAGCTCACCTCCTCTTCACCGACCTTGAGAGACTCAAGAAGATCGTAAACAACCCTAACTACCCAGTGCAGTTCCTCTACACAGGAAAGGCTCACCCAGCCGACGGCGCAGGACAGGGCTTGATCAAGAGAATCGTTGACATTTCAAAGATGCCTGAGTTCAGAGGCAAGATCATCTTCCTCGAGAACTACGACATGAGACTCGCCAAGAGACTCATCTCCGGCGTGGACATCTGGCTGAACACTCCTACTCGTCCGCTCGAGGCTTCAGGTACATCAGGCGAGAAGGCACAGATGAACGGTGTTATCAACTTCTCTGTGCTCGACGGATGGTGGCTCGAAGGATATGTCAAGGGCGCAGGATGGGCTCTGACAGAGAAGAGAACATTCCAGAACCAGGGCTATCAGGATCAGCTCGACGCATTGACAATCTACTCTACTCTCGAGAACGAGATCATCCCAATGTTCTTCGCTAAGAACAGCAAGGGCTACTCTCCTGAGTGGATTCAGACAATAAAGAACTCTATCGCCAAGATCACTCCTCGCTTCACTATGAAGAGAATGATCGACGACTACATCGAGAGATTCTACAACAAGCTGGCTAAGCGCAACGCAGAACTCGTTGCCAACGACTACGCCAAGGCTAAGGAGATAGCCGCTTGGAAGGAAAGAGTGGCTGAGCTGTGGGACAACATCGAGGTTAAGAACGTGAACCTCCCTGACGTGACATTCAAGAACCCTCTCGTGGGCGAGGACTATGAGTTCACTGCTCAGATAGACACACACAACCCAGACGAGAGAGGCTTCGGACTTGAGCTGGTTGTCACTTACCAGGACGAGAAGAACATCACCAAGGTTTACGACACCAAGGAGTTCGACGTCATCAACTCAGCAGGCTCGCAGATGAACTTCAAGCTGAACTACAACCTCAACAACGGAGGAAACTACAAGTTCGGCATCCGTCTGTTCCCTAAGAACGAGGCACTGCCTAACAGAATGAACTTCTGCTACGTTCGCTGGATCTAACAGAGAATAACAAATCTCATAATAAAAGGGCATTCCGAAAGGGATGCCCTTTATTATTTGCAGACTGCTGAACAGACAAAAAAGAATGGCTGACTTTCGCCAGCCATTCGCTTATTCATGTATTCGCGCTTACTTCTTAATCAGGTTGAGCACCTCGTCAATCTTAGGCGAGAGGATAATCTCGGTGCGGCGGTTAGCTGAACGTCCCTCCTCTGTAGCGTTGTCGGCCTTAGGGAAGAACTCGCCACGGCCCGAAGCGTGCACCTGCTTAGGATCAACCTTGTACTCGTCGGTGAGAATCTTCACGATGGAAGTGGCACGCATAACGCTCAGGTCCCAGTTGTCCTTCACGAGTATGCCTGCGGACTCGTTGCCAGCCTTCACGCGGAAAGGCACATTGTCGGTGTGTCCCTCCACCTCGATGTCGATGTTCGTGTTCTTTATCATCACATCAGCAAGAGCTTTCAGTGCGTCGTGTCCCTTCTGGTTCACTGTCACAGAGCCAGAGGCGAAGAGCAGTTTGTTGGAGAGCGAGACATAGACCTTGCCGTCCTTCTCGGTCACTTGCAGCTCGTCGCTGTTGAATCCGCGCAGAGCCTTCTTTATCGCCTCGTTGAGTGAATTGGCAGCCGCCTCCTTCTTGCTCAGTGCGTCCTGAAGCTCCTTCAGCGCCTTCTCGCGCTCCGCCAGCTGTTTCTCCTTGGCGGCTATCTCGTCGGACTTCTGCTTCAGTGCCTTGTTGTACTTCTCAGCGTCGGAGAGCTTCGAGTCGTTCAGTTCGTTGTAGAGCGCAGTGAGCGAGTCGAGCGACTTCTCCTTGGCCACAAGACTGTTGTGCAGACGTACAGTGTCGCGTATCAGCGAGTCGATGTCAGCCTCGTCCTCGGAGATGCGGTTGCAGAGCATGTCGCGCTCCTCAATTACTGACTTCAGGCGCTTGCCCCAGAAAATGCTCTTCTTGGCAGGCACAGGGTCGCCGCACTTATAGACCGACTTGCAGGCAGGGACCAGCAAGAGCGACGATGCCAGCAGCGAAACCGTGATAAGTTTTTGATTCATATTCCTTATTTATAATGTATGTTTTAAAAGTTATGCGCAAATATATGAAATTGATTGAAAGGGCGAAATCCGTGCTGAATATTAAACACAATCCGAACAATGCCACTGGCTCATACCACATTTGTGGTAATTTCATCCACAAAATATCTTCTTGTTGAATATTTTATCTATTCGTTTTATATCTTTGCCAAAGATTTTTCCACACAACTAACAAAAAGAAGAAAAACAGAACTCCATTTTCCTTCTTATACAGAACAATTTTTATAAACATATCCAGACAAGGAGTTGCTGGAGCAAAACATTAAGACACATGAAGAAAGTAATCTTAGCAGTAGCCCTCGCAGCTACAACATTAGTGGGTGCAAACGCACAGGGTTTCCTTTTGGGAGGCGGACTCGCCTTCGAGTACAGCAAGTCTAACGACATCGGCGGTCTCAAGGGTGCCGACGCTTCGGACTACGGTTTTGAAATCGCTCCAATTCTGGGCTACGCAGTCAACGACAAGATCATCATCGGTGCGCAGGTTGGAGTGACAATCGGCAAGAGCGAGCTGGGCGGAACTCTCAACAGATACGGTTTCCAGAGCGCAGAGGCTGCCGCATTCGCCGCAGGTTCATCAAAGTACCTCGGATGGCTGGTCACACCATTCTTCCGCTACAACTTCGTCAAGATAGGCAATGTGACAATCGCTGGTCAGGCAAATCTGGACATCTCTGGTGCGGATTACGACGACTCTGACGTGAGCGTGCTGACTGCCGGACTCAACGTCGTTCCTATCATAAACTACGCATTCAACGAGCACTGGTCGATAGAAAGCGCATTGGGATTCGCAAGCATAGGCTACAACTTCAGCAAGGTTGACCTCAATCTCCCTGGAGCTGAGGACCCAACAAACCACAACTTCGGATTCGGACTGAACCAAGGTAAGACCATCTCTGTAGCAGCGATTTACAGCTTCTAATAATCTCTATATAAGCCAATAGGCAAAAGGTGGCATCCAGTTTGGGTGTCATCTTTTTTTATTTCACAAAACGCGGCATCAACTTTAATACTTATTTCTTTAACTGTCAGCATATTACAAATAGATATTTTTAACATCAAAGCAACAAAAACCATATAAAATGTAAAACGTATTCAGTTAAAGAGTATATTTGCAGCATATAACATACTAAAATTACGCAGAGAGAAAGACAAGCTCCATCTTTCCTCTTAATACAAAACCTAAATTAAACATGACCAGACAAGGAGCGGCTGGGTAAAAAATAGAGATTATGAAGAAATTATTTATCACATTGGCACTCGCTGCCGCAACATTCGTTGGTGCTAACGCACAGTTCATCATCGGTGGAACAATCGGTGGAGGTGTAAACTTCTCAAAGAACTCATATGACGGAGACGCTCTTACATCAGTAACAGACGGCGGTTTCGGACTTGGTGTTAAGCTGGGTTACGCTATCAACGACAACATGGAGATCGGTTTGAAGGCTGGTATCGACTGGGCACAACAGACATTCAAGACTTACAACCCAGACACAAAGACAACTGGCAATGGATTTGGCTGGTATGTAACACCAAACTTCCGTTACGCATTCCTTAACAACAACGGATTCCAGCTCGGTCTGCAGGCTGATATAGCTCTCTTCGGTGACGACGGTGCAAGCATCGGTTTGAAGTCATTCGGTTTCGGTGTTAACGCTAAGCCATTCGTTGCTTACAACGTAACTGACCACTTCATCATTGACGCAGAGCTGAACTTCATCGGTCTTGGCTTCAACTACATCATGAACACTGAGGAGACAGCCCCTGGTGCTAATGACGAGCACAAGGCAAATCAGTTCAACTTCGGTCTGAACGTAAATTCAAACCAGGCAGCAGCTACAATGAACCTTGTAACAATCGGTCTTGCTTACAAGTTCTAAAGACACTGACTGAAAAGTCAACCATAAGAAATGCCACCCGAAAAGGTGGCATTTTTTTGTGTGGTCATATTCACAAGAATATGGTTTGGCACATTGGTGCGAAGTCGAAGACAGGGAAGGCAAAAAACAAGGATTGATAAAATCCAACAAAAGAAAATTTATATATTTGCGGAAAACACAAAAGAAAAACATGGCAACTTACACAATCAATATCAACGAAAGCACTAAGGAGGGGAAAAGCATTCTCGCTCTGCTTAAGTCGCTGTCTTCTATTTCATTCATAAAGAAAACCGAAAAAACTCCAAGCATAGACATTTCTTTGAAAGAAGCAAGACAAGGGAAAACCCACAAAGCAAAAGACGGTTTCGACTTAATAGAAAATTGCCTCAAATGAAATATACCCTTGAATACACAAACCACTTCAAGAAGAAAGTCAAGTTGCTGAAAAAGCGAGGTTACAATCTCACAGAACTCGCGAATACAATCAACATACTGTGCGAAAACGGCACTCTTCCACAAGAATACCATCCACACAAACTATCCGGTCAATATTCCGGTTGTTGGGAATGCCACATCAAACCGGACTGGCTGCTTGTATGGGAGCAAAACGACACAAAGCTGACAATGCTGATGATTGACACAGGAACACATTCCGACATATTCTGACGACAACCGCACAACCACATAATACAATAAAAAGAAATGCCACCCGAAAAGGTGGCATTTTTTTGTGTGAACCACAAACATTCCTATCAATTATAAAAATCTCTAAATAAAAGA
>CAMHCZ010000072.1 GCA_946183755.1 uncultured bacterium
TTGGTCCGTAGTTGTCCACGGTCCATTCTCTGTTGTATCCGGCTGGGAATGTCGGTCCGCCGCCTCTTGTGAACTCCGCCACGTTGAGCTCGCGCACTACCTTCACTCCGGCTATTTTCCTCATGGCTTTCTGGTCGTCGAGCGTCAGCGGCAGCAAGTAGATGTTGTCGCCCACGGAGTCGCGGCCCATGTAGGCTCTGTCGGAATTTTCGTTGCTTATCTCAAGTTCATCGTAGTCCTTCTGGCTCAGTCTGTTCGACGACACGACCTTGCAGAAGTACTGCACACCCGGCTGACGCTGCTGGCGCTTGCCGTTGATGTAGAGCTCGCGGTCGATTATCTGCAGCGTGTCGCCTGGCAGTCCGACACATCTCTTTATGTAGTTCTCGCGACGGTCCACAGGTCTATATACTATCTCACCGTAAACCTGCTTGTTCTGTCTTACCACCTCTCTGCCGAGGCTCAGCAGGAAGTCCCTTGCGCTGCTGCCCGAAGCCTCTATCTCCTCGAGTGTTATGCCTTTGCTGTTTATCACCTCAAGACCAGCCTCATAGCACAGGCTTTCGTAGTCCTGAGCCTGGGCGTTGACTGCCACCGAGTCGCCAGCCGGAAAGTTGAACACCACGATGTCGTTGCGCTCCACGCAGCCTAAGCCTGGCAGACGGCGCGACTTCCACTGTATGCCCTCGATGTACGATTTGCAGTTGAAGAACGGGAATGTGTGCTGCACCAAAGGGAAAGAGAACGGCGTGTTGGGCGTTCTCGGACCGTATGCCACCTTGCTGACGAGCAGATGGTCGCCCACAAGCAGCGTTTTCTCCAGAGAACTTGACGGAATCTTGTAATTCTGGAATATGTACAAGTTGATGAAATAGACCGCCACGAGAGCGAACACTATCGCGTCAACCCACTCGAAGAACTTCCTGAGGCTTGGGTTCTTGATGCTCTGCCACCATGTCCATGGCAATATCCTCGAAATGTAAATATCGAAGTCCAGCAGAAGCAGCAGAAGCAGCCACGGATTGCTCATCCACACTACAAAAGCGAGGATTATCAGCCCGACGATTCCGAACTTGACCCATCGGCTCACAGCGGCCGTCTTTATGTTCTCTATAGCTTTGTCTTTTGAAAAAAACATCGTATGCCTGTTTTTATAGCAAAAGCACTTCACCAGCCCATGTCTGACCAACGAAGTGCTCTGTGCAAAGTTTCCTTATTCTTAGAAATCAAAAATACTCTTCATGTCGTAGAATCCCTTCTTGCCGGCAAGGAATTCCGCTGCTATGACTGCTCCGAGCGCGAATCCGGCTCTGCTCTTAGCCTCGTGTGTTATGGTTATGCTGTCCACCTCGCTGTCGTAGTGTATGATGTGAGTTCCTGGCACTTCGCCCTCTCTCACTGCCTTGATGGCTATTTCGCTGTCATTCTCTGCCTTGTCCAGCTTCCACGAGCACTTCCTGTCCAGATTGTCGAGTATGCCCTCAGCCAGCGTTATGGCTGTGCCGCTTGGCGCGTCGAGCTTGTGGATGTGGTGAATCTCGGTCATGTCCACATCGTACATATTGAAGTTGTTCATTATCTTGGCGAGGTACTTGTTCAGGGCGAAGAAAATGTTCACGCCCACCGAGAAGTTCGACGACCACAGCAATGCGCCGTCAGCTTTCTTCATCTCCTCCTTCACCTTGTCCATCTCCTTGGTCCAGCCTGTAGTGCCGCTCACCACTGGCACTCCTGCCGCAAAGCAGTTGAGTATGTTGTCCACAGCCGACTCCGGACGCGAGAACTCGATTGCCACGTCAGCGCTCTTGAACGCCTCGCCCTTAATGTCATCGTAGTTGTTTATGTCTATCGTAGCCACTATCTCGTGACCTCTTTTCTTAGCCTGCTCCTCTATTATGTGGCCCATCTTGCCGTAACCTACCAATGCTATTTTCATCGTCTTTCTATGTTATTGTTTGTGTTTGTTGTTTTCTGTTTACTCTTGCCGAGTGGGAAATACGCTCCGAGACTCAGCTTTATGTCAACCGGGAAGTCCTTAGCCCAGCTTGGCACAGCGTCGCCGCTCTCCACGACATAACCCAGTCCGAATGTTCCGTAGAACCAGCCTGTCACGTTGCGGTAGGTCACGCTCGGACCGACAACGAGGTTCTCATGACCCCAGAAATAGTTCTTGTTGTCTGGCACGAATCCCGTGTACCACGCCTGTATGCTTGCGTACGAGCTTCTGATGGTCGGGAAGAAATGAACATTGAATCCCACCGATGCGCCGCAGAATCCAGCGCCTATCTGCAGACCGCACCTCTTGCCCAAATACCTCTCGTACTCCACGCCCACAGCCGACGAACCGCCAGCCAGCAGACCCACGCTCAGGGCGTTCTTCTTGTCGATGCCCGGAGTCTCAGGGTTGTAGGTTATGTTGTAACGGTAGTTGAATACGTTCTGACGCGCTATGGCTGTGTCCACCTTCACGCCGTCCTTCTCATAGCGGAAGAATACGTTGTCCTCGTCCTCGCCTGTGATGTAGCAGTTGTACTTGGTGCCGTAGTTGTCCACTACAACGTCCTGCGCCGCCGCTCCCATCGCCATGGCTGTCAACGAAATAAATAAAAGCAATATCTTTTTCATTCGCCTTTCTTTGGAATATAGATGCAAATATAAGGTTTTTAATTTTCAATAAGCCACTTATCGTTTCTTATGTTGCTTTCGAAAGGGAAACCACCGAATGTTAAACACCCCCACACACTTCCTCCTGTCATTCTTAATGCCATTTTTAATTCTTAATTTCTTACCTTTGTGGTTCATTACATAGAAACAAGAAGATTATGGATCATAAACTCGTCATCTATAACACATTAACAAGGCAGAAACAACTCTTCGTGCCTATACACGACGACAAAGTGGGCATGTACGTCTGCGGACCTACTGTCTATGGCGACGCACACCTCGGACACGCACGTCCAGCCATCACTTTCGACATACTTTTCCGTATGCTCAGCCACCTCGGATACAAAGTGCGCTATGTCCGCAACATAACCGACGTGGGACACCTGGAGCACGACGCCGACGAGGGCGAGGACAAGATAGCCAAGAAAGCGCGACTCGAGCAGCTGGAGCCTATGGAGGTGGTGCAGCACTACCTCAACCGCTACCACCACGACATGGAGCTGCTGAACGTACTGCCACCAAGCATCGAACCGCACGCTTCGGGCCACATCATAGAGCAGATAGAGTACATCAAGAAGATACTTGAGAACGGCTACGCTTACGAGAGCAACGGCTCGATATACTTCGACGTGGAGAAATACAACAAGAAGTTCAACTACGGAAAACTCTCCGGCAGAAACATCGAGGAACTGCTGGAGACGACTCGCGAGCTGGACGGACAGACCGAGAAGCACCACACTTACGACTTCGCATTGTGGAAGAAAGCGCAGCCTGAGCACATCATGCGCTGGCCTTCTCCTTGGAGCGACGGATTCCCAGGATGGCACCTTGAGTGCTCGACCATGGGAACAAAATACCTGGGCGAGACATTCGACATTCACGGCGGCGGACTGGACCTCATGTTCCCTCACCACGAGTGCGAGATAGCGCAATCGACTGCCGCTCTCGGCCATGAGACTGTGAAGTACTGGATGCACAACAACATGATAACCATCGACGGCAAGAAGATGGGCAAGTCGCTCGGCAACTTCATCACACTTGAGGAGTTCTTCAACGGAAGCCACAAGGACAACGACGGCAACGAGATGCTTGCGCAGGCTTACTCACCTATGACCATACGCTTCTTCATCCTGCAAGCCCACTACCGCAGCACCGTGGACTTCAGCAACGAGGCTCTGCAAGCTGCCGAGAAGGGTCTGCAAAGAATAAACGAGGGCTACGCAAGACTGCTGAAACTGCAGCCTGCCGCCGAGACCACCGTTGACGTCAAGGACCTGCGCAAGAAGTGCGAGGAAGCCATGCTCGACGATCTCAACAGCCCTATCGCCATATCGCATCTGTTTGACGCAATAAAGTCCATAAACACCGTTTACGACGGCAAGGGAACAATCTCTGCCGACGACCTTGCGGAGCTCAAGGACGTGTTCAAGACATACGCCATCGACATTCTCGGACTGAAGCTCGAGGACAGCGGCTCGGACAGCAGCAACGCCGACTCATTCAAAGGCGCGGTGGACCTGTTGCTGAACATCCGTCAGGAGGCGAAAGCCAACAAGGACTGGGCGACTGCCGACAAGATACGCAACCAGCTCAACGAACTGGGATTCAGCATCAAGGACGGCAAGGACCACGTTGAATGGACTCTTAACAAGTAATTACGGATTATGGCGAGCTGCTTGCAAGTTGAGGGACTTTCTAAAAGATTCGGCGACAGAGAATTGTTCTCCGACATATCTTTCGGCATTTCCGATTCTCAGCGAGTGGCAATCGTGGCACAGAACGGCGCAGGAAAAACCACGCTCCTGTCCATCATCTCCGGCGAGGAGGATTATCAGAGCGGAAGCATCGCATTCCGCAAGGATCTCCGTGTGGGTTACCTCAGACAGACTCCGAACTTCAACCCCGACGACTCCGTGATGGACGCATGCTTCTCCACCGGCAACGAGATGACGTCCATAATAAGGCAGTACGAGAACATGACCGAGAAACTCGCCAACGGACAGAGCATCGACGACTCGCGTTATCAGCAGCTGCTCTCCGACATGGACCGTCTCAAAGCGTGGGACTACGAGAACCGCATAAAGCAGATTCTCAGCAAGCTGAACATCAGAAACTTCGACCAGCGCATGGGCGAACTTTCCGGCGGACAGCAGAAACGTGTCGCCCTAGCCAACGTGCTGATATCCGAGCCGGAACTGCTGATTCTCGACGAGCCTACCAACCACCTCGACATCGAAATGGTGGAGTGGCTCGAGGACTTCCTGAACAACAGCAAGATGGCGTTGCTCATGGTCACTCACGACCGCTACTTCCTGGACAGAGTCTGCTCCGACATACTCGAAATAGCCGAACACACGCTCTTCCACTACAAAGGCAACTACAGCTATTATCTGGAAAAGAAACAGGAGCGCATCGACAACTTCAACGCCGAGACCGAACGCGTCAAAAACATCTACAGAAGGGAACTCTCGTGGATACGCCGCCAGCCTCAGGCACGTGCCGGGAAAGCGCGCTACCGCATAGAGGCTTTCGCCGAAATCGAAGCGCGCGCCAAGATGCGCAAAGAGGAAAAGCAGGTGGCGCTTGAGATGAAGTCGCAGTACATCGGCTCAAAAATATTCGAAGCGAAATACATATCAAAGGCTTTCGGCGAGCACAAAATTCTCGACAACTTCTACTACAACTTCTCGCGATACGACAAAGTGGGCATCGTGGGCAAGAACGGAAGCGGAAAGTCAACGTTCCTGAAGATGCTGCTCGGACTGGAGAAACCGGATTCGGGTTCATTTGACATAGGCGAAACCATAAAGTTCGGATACTACAGCCAGGAAGGACTGAAGTTCGACGAGCAGATGAAGGTCATCGATGTCGTGCGCAACATAGCCGAAGAAATACAGATGGGCAACGGACGGAAACTCACTGCCGCACAGCTGCTGCAGATGTTCCTCTTCCCGCCATCCACTCAATACAACTACGTGTACAAACTCAGCGGAGGCGAAAGGCGCAGACTGTACCTTTGCACAGTGCTGATGCAGAACCCTAACTTCCTGATTCTCGACGAGCCGACTAACGACCTTGACGTGACGACGCTTGAAGTCCTCGAGGAATATCTCATCGGATTCAAAGGCTGCATCCTTGTTGTGTCGCACGACCGATTCTTCATGGACAAGGTTGTGGACCATATCCTAGCCTTCGAGGGCGACGGCAAGATAAAGGACTATCCTGGCAACTACACCGACTACCGCGAGTGGAAGTCGCTGCAGGAAGCCAAGAAGGCCGAGGAAGCGAAAAGCGCCGATAAACAGCCCCAAGACAAGCAGCCTGCGAGACGCGCACATTCATCCGACGCCAAGCGCAAAATGACGTTCAAGGAGAAGCGCGAGTTCGAAGCTTTGGATGCCGACATTCAAGCCTTGGAAACCGAGAAAGCCGAAATCGAAAAGGCTTTCGCCGACGGGCTGTCAGACCCAGACAAGATAACCGAACTGTCAAAAAGGCTTGAAGTCATCAATGCCGAGCTGGACGAAAAGTCAATGCGCTGGCTCGAACTCTCCGAGTTAGACTAAACAAAAAACGGAAAGAAGTCTGCCTCCTTTCCGTTCTTTTTATTTCATAACCGCACGACCTAATTCGTCTGCGAATTCTTCTTTGGGTAATCTATCGTGTAATGCAGTCCACGGCTTTCCTTGCGTGCCTGAGCCTGAGTTATAATAAGATAAGCCACATCTATGATGTTTCGCAGCTCGCATATCTCGCGGCTCACCACACTGCGCTCAAACAGTTCGCGTGTCTCTTCATAAAGTATCTTCAGACGTGTGATGGCGCGCTTCAGACGCAAGTTGCTGCGCACTATGCCCACATAGGTTGACATCATCTGCTCCACCTCCTTCTGGCTCTGGGTGATAAGCACCATCTCCTCGTTCAGGGCTGTGCCTTCGTCATTCCAGTCCGGAATAGCTTCGTTATAAGAGTATTTGCCGATGTTTGCCTTCGCATGCTGTGCTGCCGCCTCCGCATAAACCACAGCCTCTATGAGTGAATTGCTGGCAAGGCGGTTAGCGCCATGCAAGCCTGTGCAGCTACACTCGCCCACAGCATACATCCGGTGTATCGTGGACTCCGCATTCTCGTTCACTGCGATGCCTCCGCACAAATAATGCTGTGCCGGCACCACTGGTATATAATCCTTGGTTATGTCAATGCCAAGGCTCAGGCACTTGTTGTATATCGTTGGGTAGCCGTCCTTTGTCTCCTGAGCATCCTTATGCGTCACGTCAAGATACACATAGTCCGAGCCGGCTAATTTCATCTCGTTGTCGATGGCGCGGGCTACGATGTCTCTTGGAGCCAAAGAGCCGCGTTTGTCATATTTGTACATGAACTCGTTCCCGTTCAGGTCTCTGAGCACTGCGCCATAGCCTCGCAACGCTTCAGTTATCAAGAACGATGGGCGCACGCCTGGGTTGTAAAGCACTGTCGGATGAAACTGCACGAACTCCATGTCCTTGATTATCGCTCTCGCACGGTGCGCCATGGCTATTCCGTCACCAGTCGCTACTATCGGATTGGATGTGTTGCTGTAAACATTGCCTATGCCTCCTGTTGCCAGTAATGTCACTTTGGACAGGAACGTATAGATGTTGTTGTCCTTCTGGTTCAGTATATATGCGCCGTAGCACTCGATGTCCGGAGTGTGGTGTGTCACCCATTCTCCCATGTGGTGCTGCGTTATTATGTCTATCGCGAAGTGGTGGTCGAAAATGTCAATGTTTGCATTCTCCTTGACTTTCTTTATAAGGCTTTCCTGAATCTCGGCGCCAGTGTTGTCCTTGTGGTGGAGAATTCGGAATTCCGAGTGTCCGCCTTCTCTGTGCAAGTCGAACTTTCCGTCCTTCTTGTCGAAGTCCACGCCCCATTTCAACAGCTCCTGTATCTCGGCAGGAGCATCCTTTACAACCTTCTCCACAGCCTTGCGGTCACAATGTCCGTCACCGGCTATCAGCGTGTCCTCTATGTGCTTCTCGAAGTTATCTACAAGCGTGTTTGTCACAGATGCGACTCCGCCCTGCGCCAAATAGGTGTTTGCCTCTTCAAGATCCGTTTTGCATATCAATGCTACCTTGCCTTTGTCAGCAACTTTAAGAGCGAAACTCATTCCTGCGATTCCGCTTCCTATCACCAAAAAATCATACTTGTATGTCATTGTTACTATTTTATGATTCTACTTTTTCTCTTTTATTTGACTTGCTGGGTAATACGCAGCAGCCAACCCCATAAGAGCGACTGTAGCAAATACTATCAGAATGTCTGACACCTGCAGCTCAACTGGATACGGCATCACTGTCATTCCGTCTCCCGACGGCACTGTTATGAAGCCCATGTTCTCTTGCAGCACACACAACAATGCGCCAAGCAATATTCCTATCACACAGCCGAGCAACGAGATCATCCAGCCTTCTATCGTGAATATCCTCTTTATCAGTCCCGACGTCGCTCCCATATTCCTCAGTGTCCTTATGTCATCGCTCTTGTCTATTATCAGCATCGATAATGACCCGATAATATTGAATATCGCTATCAGCAGTATGAATGCCAGAATAAGGAACGTGATCCATTTCTCAACCTTCATTATCTTGAAGTAGTCCTCCTGTTGCTCATATCTGTCCTTCACCTTGAATCCGTTGCCAAGCACACTTTCTATCTGCTTCTTGACATCATCGACATTCTCCCCACTCTTTACACCGATTTCCACAGAAGTGACAGCTCCGTCTGCATATTCGAATATCTTCCTCGCCAAATCAATAGACACAATGACGAGTTTGTTGTCATATTCTGGCTGCTGTACAGAAAAAACCGCCGACGTAAACACCCTCTCTGTATTGAAACTGTTTTCCGGATTCACCAAGTTCACACGCCCTTCCCGTTTTGGCGCATAAATATAAAGAGGCTGCACTCCGTAAGGAATACAACCTAATTCTGCAGACACCCCGACACCAGGAACGCCATAGTTGAACACATTGTCGCTAAGCGTATAATTTCCAGCCACAATAATCTTGTCAAGCCCAACCATCTTATCAAAACCCTCGCCTACTCCTTTCACGACACCAGTTTCCTGTTTGTCGCCACATCTTAACAAGGCATTCTCCTCAACCACCTGGGTGCAATACTCAACACCCTTTATCTTTTTCACCTCATCCCATTTGCCATCCACGACAAACGACTTACCTTCCACAGACGCGATTTTAAGGTCCGGGTCAAAAGTACTGAACAAACTCTCGACCTGAGCGCCAAAACCATTGAAAACGGAAAGAACACATATTATCGCGAACGTCCCGACGCATACTCCCACCGCCGATATTCCCGATATTATATTTATCGCGTTGTGCGACTTCTTCGAGAACAAATATCTTTTGGCTATGTGCAGTGCTATATCCATTAAGCCTGTCCTTCCGAATCCTTTGCTGACTTTGGTTTATTGTTCTCAAGTTTTTCCTTGTCCTTCTTCAGCAAATCATCTATGTGGTCTATATAATCCAAAGTGTCGTCAAGGTGGAATACCAATTCTGGAATTATGCGAAGCTGATGGCGCATTCTGTTGCCTAATTCGAAACGAATATTCTTGTCATTGAGTTTTATAAGCTCCATTACAGCCTCGCCC
>CAMHCZ010000073.1 GCA_946183755.1 uncultured bacterium
GCGTTGTTTTTGAACACAAGTATTTAGACTAAATAAAAAGACTTGCGCCATGACAAGGATCGTTCGTTTGCATCACATTCACCATCATCATCACATTCTGCATTAATAACGCGGACTGGTGGGCGAATTGTGGTATTCTCGAAGAACTCCTTTGCAGGACGAATGCTAAAATATAGAAAGGCTTGCCAGTGATGAATTGGCAAGCTTTTTATTTTTAAAACCTGATTTTGTTATATGAAACTTATAGAAAACCCTTGGAACGGCATTCCCGGATACAACTGCTTCGCGTGCTCGCCCGACAACCCAATCGGACTGCATCTGACTTTCGCCGAGGAGGACGACTACGTGGTGTCCTACTGGACTCCGGACCAGAATTTCCAGGGGTGGCTCAACACTCTTCACGGAGGCATCATCTGCACTCTCATGGATGAGCTCGCCGGATGGGTGGTGACGCATAAGCTGCACACTTGCGGAGTGACATCGCAGCTGAACACGAAGTTCAAGCAGCGTGTTGACACGACGGGCGGCGCATTGAAGATAAGGGCGCGACTCCGCGAGACAAAGAGAAACCTGGCGTTCATCGACTGCGAGGTGCAGTCATCTGACGGGACAGTGTGCGCCACAGCGGAAGCTGTCTATTTCACTTACCCTCGGGAGGTGGCGAACACGAAGTTCTTTCTGCGCACGCCAGACGAGGCAAGTGGCAAATAACTGAAACAGAAGAAAATATAAACAAAAACAAAATAAGAATATGTTAAGAATAGCAGTGCAGGCTAAAGGCCGACTTTTTGAGGAGACGATGACGATGCTCTCCGAATCGAGTATCAAGGTAGAACCAAGCAAGAGAACTCTGCTTGTCCCAGCTAAGAATTTCCCGGTTGAGGTGCTTTTCCTTCGTGACGATGATATTCCGCAAGTTGTGGCTTCGGGAATCGCTGACGTGGGTGTCGTGGGCGAGAACGAGTTCGTGGAGCGCAAGGAGCATGCCGACATTATCAAGCGACTGGACTTCAGCAAGTGCCGTCTGTCGTTGGCTATTCCTAAGGCTGTCGATTACAAGGGGCTCTCGTGGTTCAACGGCAAGCGCATCGCCACTTCGTATCCAGGCATACTGAAGGACTTCCTCGACAAGAACAATGTCAAGGCTGAGATTTATGTGATAACAGGCTCGGTCGAGGTGTCTCCTGCCATTGGCGTGGCTGACTGCATCTTCGACATCGTGTCGTCCGGCTCTACGCTTGTGAGCAACAACCTTAAGGAGGTGGAAGTTGTCATGAAGTCCGAGGCATTGCTCATCGGTCATCCTGGGCTTTCTGACGACAAGAAGAAGATTCTTGACGAACTGCTCTTCCGTTTCGCGTCATACAAGAACGCCGAGGGCAACAAGTACATCATCATGAACATACCTAACGACAAGATTCCTGAGGTGTGCAAGCTGTTGCCAGGCATGAAGTCGCCTACCGTCACTCCGCTGGTGGAGCAGGGATGGTCGTCGCTCCAGTCGGTGATTCGAGAGGATAGCTTCTGGGATATAATCTCACAGCTCAAGGCGCTCGGAGCCGAGGGAATACTCGTTGTTCCTATCGAGAAGATGATTCTTTAATGATTAAAAAGCAGGTATTATGAAATACATAAAATATCCGTCAAAGGAGGAGTTGCCAGAACTGCTGACACGTCCTCACTTCGACAATTCAAGTCTCCGCGGCACAGTGGACGGCGTGCTTGCCGACATAAGAAAGAGAGGCGACGCGGCTGTCAAGGAGTACGAACTGAAGTTCGACAAAGTGGAGCTCGCGTCTTTGGCTGTGACTGCCGATGAGATAAAGGAGGCGGAGGCTCTTGTTGACAACGAGCTGAAGTCAGCCATAATCAAGGCAAAGGACAACATAGCGAAGTTTCACGCAGCGCAGGACCAGACGCTCCCTTCAGTGGAGACGATGCCTGGAGTTAAGTGCTGGCAGAAGGCTATGCCTATCGAGAAGGTCGGATTGTATATACCGGGAGGAACGGCTCCTCTGTTCTCGACGGTGCTGATGCTCGCTGTGCCTGCTCAGATAGCGGGATGCCGCGAGATAGTGCTTTGCACGCCTCCTAACCGCGAGGGCAAGGTTAATCCTGCAGTGCTGTTCGCGGCTTCGGTGGCAGGCGTCAACAAGATATTCAAAATCGGCGGCGTGCAGGCCATCGGCGCTATGGCGTACGGAACGGAGTCTGTGCCAAAGGTTTACAAGATCTTCGGTCCGGGCAACCAGTATGTGATGGCGGCTAAGCAGGCAGTCAGTGTCAGTGACGTGGCTATCGACATGCCGGCAGGACCATCGGAGGTGGAAGTAGTGGCAGACGAGACTTCGAACGCGGCTTTCGCGGCTGCCGACTTGCTGTCTCAGGCAGAACACGGCGCCGACTCGCAGGTCATAATGCTGACGACGAGCGAGGCTAAGGCCGAGGAGGTCATGGCTGAGGTGGAACGCCAGGTCAAGGCGCTCCCTCGTTTCGACTTCGCTACCAAGTCGCTTGATAACTCACGCATCATCGTGGTGAAGGACGAGGACGAAGTGGTGGAGATAACAAACCAGTACGCTCCTGAGCACTTGATTATAGCGACAAAGAATCCTTACAGCATAGCAGACAGAGTAGTGAACGCAGGTTCTGTGTTCATCGGTCCGCTGACGTGCGAGAGCGCAGGCGACTATGCTTCGGGAACGAACCATACGCTTCCTACATCGGGTTATGCGCATGCTTATAGCGGCGTGAACCTCGATTCATTCAGAAAGAAGATAACCTTCCAGGAGATAAGTCCAGAGGGACTGAGAAACATAGGAAGAGTTGTCGAGGTGATGGCAGAGAACGAACAGCTTTTCGCCCACAAGAACGCTATGACATTGCGTCTCGCCTCGATAGAAAATAAGGACAAATAAAAAGTCGTGTTTATGGGAAGAACACTTGAACAATTAGTTAGAAACAACATAAGGAGCTTAGCGCCGTATTCTTGCGCACGCGATGAGTTCAAGGGCGAGGCGAGAGTCTATCTCGACGCCAACGAGAACCCGCTCAATGCGCCTTACAACCGTTATCCGGACCCTTTGCAACTTAAGCTCAAGGAGAAAATATCCAAGATAAAAGGTGTGCCGGTGCGTCAGATAATGCTCGGCAACGGCAGCGACGAGCCGATTGACCTCGTTTACCGCGTGTTCTGTGAGCCTAAGGTGGACAATGCTGTCGCCATAGCTCCAACTTACGGCATGTATGGTGTCTGTGCCGACGTCAACGACGTGGAGTACAGAAGCGTGCTGCTCAACGAGGATTATTCTCTCGATGCCGACAAAGTGCTTGCCGCTGTGGATGAGCATACAAAGGTGATTTTCCTTTGCTCGCCTAATAATCCGACAGGCAATCTACTGAATAGCAGTGAGATAGAGAAGATACTCCGCTCTTTTGACGGAATCGTTGTCATAGACGAGGCTTATATCGACTTTGCGTCAACTCAGTCATGGACAAAGCGTCTCGGCGAGTTTCCTCACATGGTGGTTCTGCACACGTTCTCAAAAGCATGGGGACTTGCGGCTGTCAGATGTGGAATGGCATTCGCATCGGAGGAGATAATCGCTTATTTCAACAAGGTCAAGTATCCATACAATGTGAATCTGCTGACTCAGAATCTTGTGTCCGAGAGAATCGACAAAGTTGATGAGAAGGAGTCGTGGGTGAAGATGATTCTTGATGAGCGTAAGCGTGTGAGCGATGAACTGAAGAACTGTCCTTGCGTTTTGGAGGTTTATCCGTCCGACGCTAATTTTGTGCTTGCCAGGACCAACGATGCGTCTGGCATATACGCAAAGCTCGTGGACGAAGGCATAATCGTGCGCAACAGAAACTCCGTGGCTCTTTGCGGCGGATGCTTGCGTATAACAATAGGCACGCCGTCGGAGAACAACGAGCTGCTTAAGATTCTTGTAAACTGTAAATAAAACACGCTTATGGCAAAGAAAGCCCTCTTTATAGACCGTGACGGAACACTGATTGTTGAGCCGCCAGTTACTTTTCAGGTTGACACTCTCGACCAGATGGAGTTTCTTCCTGGAGTGTTGCGCAATCTTTATTTCATACGCAAGAATCTTGATTTTGAGCTTGTGATTGTCTCTAATCAGGACGGACTCGGCACGCCAGACTATCCGCAGGAGAATTTCGACCGCGTGCAGAACAAGATGCTTCAGATTTTCAAGTCCGAAGGTGTTGAGTTCGACGACATGATTTTCGATGTTACCAAAGAGGAGGACCATGCGCCTACACGCAAACCCGGAATCGCCTTGCTTACGAAATACACAAACGGCGACTACGACCTTGCCAATTCCTATGTCATAGGCGACCGCATAACCGACATGCTCCTCGCTAAGAATCTCGGAGCTAACGGTCTGCTGCTGCCTGCTACTGCAGCTGGCGACTCTGATTCGTCCAAGGCTCCAGCCCCTGTGCCGGAACCGCTGGACGTGCCTAAGTGCAGAAGGGTGGCTTCGTGGGACCAGATAAGCGAGCTGCTTTTCGCTGGCGAGCGTACGGCCGAGGTGAAGCGCACGACAAAGGAGACAGACATTTTCATACGCTTGAACCTCGACGGAACAGGCAAGTGCGACATCTCAACAGGTCTCGGATTCTTCGACCACATGCTCGAGCAGATAGGCCGCCATTCTGGCAGCGACCTCACAGTAAAAGTGAAAGGCGACCTGAATGTCGATGAGCACCACACGATAGAGGACACGGCTCTGGCTCTCGGACAGGCGCTCAAGGAGGCCCTTGGCGACAAGCGAGGCATCGAGCGCTACGGCTTCTGTCTGCCTATGGATGACTGTCTGTGCAGTGTCGCGCTCGACTTCGGCGGCAGACCATGGCTGGTTTACGATGCGGAGTTCAAACGCGAAAAAATCGGCGACATGCCTACGGAAATGTTCCTGCACTTCTTTAAGTCGCTGAGCGATGCCGCCATGATGAACTTGAATATAAAAGCGGAAGGCGACAACGAGCATCACAAGATAGAAGGAATATTCAAGGCTTTGGCGAAGTCCATAAAAATGGCTGTTAAACGAGATATTTACAAATATGAGCTGCCAAGCACTAAAGGCGTGCTCTAAAAAATATTTGACTATGAAATTTCTGGCTGTAATACCTGCGCGCTACGCATCGACACGTTTTCCCGGAAAGCCTCTGGCTGACCTCGGCGGAAAGACTGTCATAGAGAGAGTTTACACTCAGGTCAAGAAGTCGGTTGATGATGTTTATGTCGCTACCGACGACCAGCGCATCTTCGATAAGGTCATGGAGTTCGGCGGAAAAGCCGTGATGACAAGAAATGACCATCAGAGCGGAACGGACCGCATCTACGAGGCTTATACCAAGATAGGCGAGGGCTTCGATGTGGTCATAAACATACAGGGCGACGAGCCATTCATCCGTCCTGAGCAGATTGACGCAGTGAAGGCGTGTTTCGACGACGCTTCGACACAGATAGCTACGCTTGTCCAGCCATTCAAGGAGTCGGACGGCGAGGAAGCGCTTTTCAATGCCAATTCTCCTAAGGTCGTTGTCAACAAGAACATGGAGGCGATGTATTTCTCGCGTTCCGTGATTCCGTTTGTGCGTGGCAAGGAGCATAAGGACTGGCTTTCGACGTACTCACGCTATTTCAAGCATATCGGTCTTTATGCCTATCGTGCCGATGTGCTTGCCGAGATAACCTCGTTGCCTCAGTCGCCGCTGGAGAAGGCTGAAAGCCTTGAGCAGCTGCGCTGGCTGGAGAACGGATACAAGGTTAAAGTCGGTGTCACAGAATTCGGCACCATAGGAATTGATACTCCTGAGGACTTGGAGAAAGCGAAGTCCATACTTTTGTAATTATGCCAGACCGTTCACGTTTGCCAGAAATAAGCCCGATTACGTCTATTCGCCAGCCAAAGGCGGAGTTCGTGTCGTTGGATAACGGCATAAGGCTCGGCGTTGTGAAAGACGAGGCTCTTGACCTTGTGAGGCTGGACATGGCGTTTCGTGGCGGCAAGTACTCGGAGCAAAAGCTCCTGTCCGCAAGGATGGCGTGCAGTCTGCTTGACAAAGGCACAGCCACAAGAACAGCCCAGCAGGTGGCTGACGACCTCGACTTCTACGGCTCATGGCTTACGCCGTCAACAGCGAATCATTTTTCGTTTTATTCGGTGACGTCGTTGTCTAAGTATATCCCGCAGACATACGATGTGGCGGAGGATGTGGTGAAGAACCCGTCGTTTGAGCAGAGCGAGATGGAGATACTCCGCAACAAGATACTCACCGCCCACAGAATAAACTCACGAAAGGTCTCGTACGTGGCTGCCGCCGCCATGAGAAAAGCGATGTTCGGCGACACTCACCCTTATGGACTCACCGAGACCGAAGATGACATACAAGCGTTGACACGCGAGGATGTGGCGGCGTTTCACACACGTTTTTTCAATCCGTCCGGCTGCCACATGATAGTCTGCGGCAATGTCAATGACGAAATCTTATCACAGATAAACACTCACTTCGGAGGAAATGACTGGCATTCCGGCTCTTTCGAGGAAAAGGCGTGGGTTGAGCCGCAGAGAACCGAGCAGAGGAGTATTTTCGTAGAAGTGCCAGATGCGGTTCAGAACAGCATCAGCATAACCGGCCCGGCAATGAAGAGCTACGGCGAGGACTATTCCAAACTCAAAGTCCTTGTCTCTTTGCTTGGCGGATATTTCGGCAGCCGCTTGATGATGTCAATCCGCGAGGACAAAGGCTACACTTATGGCATCAGCGCGGCGTTGCAGACCGGGCTTTACTCATGCTTCATAAAAATCAGCACTGATGCCGATTGCAAATACACTGATGCTATAATTGATGAGGTTTTCCATCAAATGGACATTCTTAAAAAGGAGCTTGTTGAAGAAGATGAGCTTAGAGTCCTCAGAAATTATCTGTTGGGAAATATCTTCGCGCAGTTCGACAGTTCTTACGCCATATCCGATTATTGCCTTGAGACAATGAACGGACGTCCGGAAAACCGTCTGCAATCTCAAATCGACGCTATCACGACAATAACACCGCAGGAAATCATGGCTCTTGCGAACAAATACTTTAAGAGAGAGGATTTCATAACTGTGGTAGCAGGAAGAAAAATATAGTTTATGTCCAGATATTTCGTCAAGTTCTCATACAATGGCACTGTCTACCACGGCTGGCAAAAACAGCCGAACGGAATCACTGTGCAGGAGCTTCTTGACAAGGCTCTGTCAATGATTGCCGGCGAGGAAATCTCGACAACCGGCGCAGGGCGCACAGATGCCGGTGTTCACGCCAAGACCATGTACGCGCATTTCGATGCAGTGTCATGGACTCCAGACGACAACTCTGTGTATAAGCTGAACCGCATACTTCCGCCCGACATCTGCGTTTACGACCTTGTGCAGGTGGCTGACGATGCCAACGCACGTTTCGACGCCAAGAGCAGGACTTATGAGTACTGGCTTTCCACTAAGAAGAACCCGTTTCTATTAGGACTTGCCGACTTTGAGTCGTTCGACTTCGATTTCGACGCGATGAATGAGGCGGCTTCTAAATTATTGACATTCACTGATTTCACCAGCTTTAGCAAACTTCACACCGATGTCAAGACCAACAACTGCCGTGTGACGAGAGCCGAGTGGGCGTGTCGTGGCGACGGACTGTACGTCTTCACTATAACCGCCGACCGCTTTTTGCGCAACATGGTGCGTGCCATCGTCGGGACGCTGTTCGTTGTTGGCCGCCGAAAGATGACTCCTGAGCAGTTCTGCGAGATAATCGAGGCGAAGGACAGATGCAAGGCAGGCACGTCTGCGCCAGCCGAAGGGCTTTACCTCGTGGATGTGAAATACGATTACTTGTAGGTCATGTGGGTTGTTGTAATTTTCATAGCGGCGATATTCCTTGGACTTTACGATGTCTTTCAGAAAATCTCGCTTCGGGGCAATGCCTTGATGCCGGTGCTGTTCTTCTCGATTGCCACATCGGCTGTTGTGCTCACTCCGTTTCTTCTGCTTTCGCGCTTGGCGCCGTCGCAGCTGTCGTCCACGCCTTTTTATGTCGCCGACGTTGATTTCAGGACACATTGCTTCATCCTCGTCAAGTCGCTCATAGTGCTTGCTTCGTGGGTGTTCGGCTATGCCGGCATGAAGTACCTTCCGCTCACTGTCGTCTCGCCGGTCAAGGCGATTCAGCCGGTGTGGACTGTCATCGGCGCATTTGTTATATTCTCGGAGCGTCTGAATCTTTATCAAGGACTCGGTGTGGCGTGCGCCATTCTGTGTTTTTATTTATTCTCGGTGATAGGCAGGAGGGACGAGCAGGGTGCGGTCAACAACAAATGGATAATATGTCTTGTCATATCCACATTGATAGGCGCCTCCAGCGGTCTCTACGACAAGTTCCTCATGAAGGAGTTCGACCGCATGGCCGTTCAGGTCTATTTCACATATTACCAGGTGCTGCTTATGGGCGCTCTGCTGTTTTTCATCTGGTGGCCGCGTAGGAAAGAGTATCAGTTCTCGTGGCGTTGGTCCATTCCGCTCATCGGCGTGTTCCTCTCTTGCTCCGACTTCCTTTACTTCTACGCCTTGTCGTTGCCCGATTCGCTTATTTCTATAATCTCTCCGCTCAGAAGAACAAGTTTCGTCATTCCGTTTGTTTACGGCGCTGTTGTGTACCACGAGAAGAACATCAGTCGCAAGCTCTTATGCCTTGTCCTGCTGGCAGTTGGCATGGCTCTGATATACACGGGTTCGAGTCTGTGATATGCCGCTTGCATGAAAAAATACTTTCATTCGGATGTGGCATTTTTGAAATAATATATTTACCTTTGCACTCCAAAATGGAATAAAATAACGTTGTACAGGGCGTTAGCCCGAGCCAACCAATACTAACAATAAACAGAAAAGCAAAATGAAAAAAGGAATTCATCCAGAAGATTATCGCAAGGTGGTATTCAAGGATATGTCAAACGGAGATACTTTCGTATCAAGATCTACAGCTGTCTCTAAGGAGACTATCGAGTTCGAGGGCGAGACTCTTCCATTGATCAAGCTTGATATCTCTAACACTTCTCACCCTTTCTACACAGGAAAGGCTAACCTTGTGGATACTGCAGGACGTGTTGATAAGTTCAACTCTCGTTACGCAAACAGAAAGAAGTAAAAATTTCTTAAAACAAGAAATATAAAAACCTTGCCAA
>CAMHCZ010000074.1 GCA_946183755.1 uncultured bacterium
CCTGTGCTGTATAAACAGGAAAGAATAGGAAAATTCGGACGCCCGTTCTACATCCTCAAATTCAGAAGCATGAGAATTGACGCCGAACAAGACGGTCCTAAACTATACACAGCAGGAAAGGACAAGAGAATGACGAAAATCGGCAAGTTCCTTAGAGAACACCATCTCGACGAGCTACCTCAGCTCATCAATGTGCTGAGAGGAGACATGTCATTTGTCGGACCAAGACCAGAAAGGCAATATTACATTGAGAAAATCATGGAGATTGACGACAGGTATCCTTGCCTCTACCAAGTGAAGCCTGGCGTGACGTCATACGCGACTCTCTACCACGGATATTGCGACACCGTAGAGAAGATGGTAAAAAGACTGCGTGTCGATCTGCTTTACATCAGAAGAAGGTCTCTGTGGACTGACATAAAAATCGCATTCGCGACCGTCTTCAGAGTATCAAGAGGAACCAAGTTTTAGAACTTTCTTGACTTCCAGACTATCTTGCCGTTCTTGAATATGTAGTAGATATTCTTCTGGACGAACTCATCCTTCTTCCAGAAGATGGCGAATCGGTTTCCTTCCTTGTCAAGAACGCCGATGAAAGGCATATCGCTGAACTCCTTGTCCGGCAGGCAGTGCATTTTCTCTATCTCATACTGCTTGTCCAGAGCCTCATCAACAATCGTGTAAACCTTGTTGATGATGAACTTATGCACATGGAACTTGCCATCGACAAGTATCTCCTGCATCTTTATGTCCTGCTCCTTTATGCAAGGGAAACGCTTATAGAAGTCCTTCACGCTCTTGATGTACTGGTAGGCGCCGATCTGCACCTCACCGTGGAATGGCAGAAGTCCGTATTCCTTGAGTTTCTGCATCAGCTCAGATCTTCTGCGGTCTATCTCGTCCTCCTCCTGCTCTTCCTCTGTCTTTGTGGTGTCAATAACCTCCGGAGTCAATGTCGATATTGTCAGCTGGTATATGTCCAGATTGCCCACGCCGCCCTCTCTGTTTGACGAGAAGAACATCACCGAGTCGCAGTCCTTATGGAAATCGCGTTCGTCGTAAGGCGTGTTTATGACTGTGTCCTTCACCAGTTCCGGCTTAGAGAATTCGCCGTCGGGTCCGACAACGCTTCTGTAGATGTCATAGCCACCGAAACCACCCGGTCTGTCCGAAGCGAAGTATATAGCTCGGTCCTGCTTCTCGAAGTACAGGTCATTGTCGTCGTATGGCGAGTTGAGAATGTCCATAGGCTTTATGACAGAGCCTCGCAACAACATATATATGTCGTAGTTGCCGCTGCGGTTGGACACGAAAAGTATAGAATCCTTGTTGATGGAAGCCACCGACGTCTCGTCATATTCCGAGTCAATGGCGGTAAACTTATGCAGTCTCTGCACTTTCCACGGATTCTTCTTGTCGGTGCGTCTTCTCTGCTTGTCGGTTATGCGGCTTGAATAGAAAATCTCGCCATTGTCCGGCCAGTAGCAGCGGTAGAAATAGAAGTTCTCGTCATCAATTCCTACAAGCGATGTGTTATTATCGCTGTTCCACTTGTAGCCGTTCTGCTCAGGCGCCTGCCAACGCTTCTCGCCTTTTCTTTTCGCGAAATAGGCCTTCTCGGTGAACTCCTCCGGCTTGGTCTCCGGCTTGCGGTATCTGTCAGACGTATAGACCATGAACTTGCCTATGTTGAATGGCTGATAGTCGTTCATCGGACTGTTCAGCATATACACGTTCATGAGCGTCGTGTCCTTCGGAGTGTTCGGGTCAAGCCTTCTAACTGGCTCTTGCTTGACTGTGTATTTCTTTTCCTTGCTACGCTCTTTCTTGTCTTTTATCTTCTGTTTCTGCTGTTTGCGTTTCTCCTTCTGTGCGTTCTTTCTCTCTTTCTGCTTCTGCTTGCGCGCCTTTTCTTTTTCTTTCTGCGAGACCTTGTTCTGCGACGATTTCTTGCTCGACGCAGCACCGTTTTTCCCCTCGATTTCAGCCTTCACTCTCTCAAATGCAGAAGGAGCCTTCTTAGCCATAATCGCCAAAGGCAACAAGGCTATGAGCAACAGCAATATGTACTTTTTAGAAGACATGACTTAACTTATCTTTTATTCTTGGATGACTTTGATGTATTAAGTTCCAGGCGCAGGAACACCTCATGGCGAGGGAATGAATACGAGTATGTGGTTATGTCATTAGCCACACCGATGCCGCCTGCATAGCCTATGGAGAAGTTCTGCACATACACTCCGGCAAGCACTTTCACCATATTCTCGGTGTAACCAGTTCCCAACCAGCATATTTTCTTGTAAATGGCGCGTGCGTTGGCGTCATACACCAGAGTGAACTTGTCCTGCGGCAAATAGAACATTCCATTGGCGGTCAACTCAAGTTTCAAATCGCCGTTTATGAAATCAAACATGTACATTCCGCTGGCAGTGAAGAGTCGCGATGTGCGCTCCTCGAATCCCGCTATCTTCCAATCCGCAGTGCTTTGACCGCCGGCGATGTTGTAGGCTGCCAATCCAACATAATAATGGTTTGGCTTATAGAAACTGACTCCGAAGTTGAAGTCAAACCAGAAATCGCTCTCTGTGCCGCTCACGAGGAACGGGTCATTACCGTCCTTAGCCACAACCTTGCTTCTGTCGAGGAAAGTCTGGTTGTATGTGCCGGAAAGTCCGAAAGCCAGCTTGTTCTGCCTTCCGATGTTCAACTTATAGACATAAGTAGCCTCAGCCATGATGTTCTTCATCACACCACCGGTCTCGTAATCGAAGCGGAATCCGGCGCCCATATTGTCGAACGGGAGCGATGTGGAACCGAGCAGCAACGCGCCTTGCGGTGCTTGCTTCGCATCGACATACGTCATGTAGTAAGAGGCGATAATCTCCCCCATGTCATTGACATTGGCTCCTGCCGGGTTGTAGGCATAAGGTCCGATGGGGTTGCCCCACATTCTGTGCTGCGCCTGCACCGAGCCAAGAATCGCAAGCGGCAGTATCAATAATGTTAAGAATCTTCTTTTCATAAGCGATAGCTATAGGATTACTTATAAAAAACCACACTGAAAGACTGCGCATAGTCCGCCACAGTTCCTGCGTCATTATATAGATGTATGAATGCCGTGTAAGTGGATGTCTGTCCTGTGGCTGGGCTGAATGAATCGTTCAGCGGATCCCATGAATATGTGCCGGAATAGTCATTCTCGTTATCCTTGTTCACTGTTCCCACCTTTCTGCCGTTGATGTCGAAGATATTGCACTTCATTCTGAATCCGCAGCTTATGTCGGTCAGGTCAAACACATCGTTGAATCCGTCGCCGTTTGGAGTCACGATGTTATACAGACAGTCGCTGGATGTGTCCTCGGCATTTTTATCGTTGCTGTCTCGTGTTATGACAACCGTATCACGCACTGCACAACCCTTGCTGTCGGTCACTCTCAGCGAGTAAAGTCCAGGCATAAGACCTTTCAGCGACGAGCCTGAGGTCTGCGCCTGCAACGAATTGTAGGCTTGGATTATCGCATCGTTGCCGAGCGCTTGTCCGGTAGTCAAGTCAGGATTATCAAATGTATCTCCGTTTATCTTTACAGAAGTGACTGTACCTGAGCCATTATCACTCTGGCTGTAAGACACTTGATAATTGTCAATATAAATCATAGCAGGTGTCTTGGCTGTCGGAGTCACCAATGACCATTGATATCTCAGCACGCCTGGAGCCGCCTCGAAAACAGCTGTGCTCACGCTTCCGCCAGCGAATGTTGAGTCTTTCACACCAGTCACCACACATGGGCAGTCATTCTGATTAAAATTAGAAAGGTTCATCGTCTGGTTGTTAGTGCTGAACAGGATGTTTATAGGATAATCAGGCTGAGTGATTTCAACTGTCTGTGAACGTGAACATCCTTTGATATCTGTTGCTGTTATCGTATACACTCCTGCGCCCAAGCCAGACCAACTCTGTTCCAATGTGTTGCTGGCGGACTTGTTTGTCTTAGGTCCTGATATTTGCAATGTGAAACGAGTGTTCTTATACACATCGTGCCAACTGCCCTGCGCATTCACACGAATCTGTCCCTTGAGATCGCCGTAGCAATTGTTGGATACTTTTGTGTAATTCAATGTCACCGGGTTAGGCGGCGCCACGATGTCCCAAGCTTTTCTGGCGCCCCACCCGTCCGCTGTCCAGTAATAGCAGATATGGAATCCAGGCAGAAGTTCGCTCTGCGAAAGTGATGTTGAAGGCTGTGTCAGCATACGCTGATAAGCATTGCCCTCAATGTCTATAACCGATTTGAATGTCTTTGTGTCCGAAAGGTCCTTGGTTAATATGTAAGGCTTGTCTTCTGTCTTTGACACTAACGCTGTAGTGTACAAGACAATGACCGGAGCGTCGATGTTGTTTGAGATAACAACCTTGTATAACGATGTGGTGTCATAAACCATCTCGCCGAGACGATTGACTGTGGAGTCAACCACAGAAACCTTCTCTTGGTCATAACCCGGCACTGCGTTCATCTGCGCCTGAGTCATGACATAATAGTATGCCGTCTTTACATCCTCATAGTCCCATTTGACATTCACCGGATACTTGTCCGATGTCGAAGGATTGACGTTCTGTCCGATAGTCTCCTTGTAGCATGTGTATGTCGTGTCGCCCACCTGATTGCCGACCACTGTCTCGGTCAGCTGCGTGTCCTCCACCTGAACTCTCGTCGAGACCTCACAGCCCTTGGAATCTTTCACCGTGATGGAATACCATCCCGAAGGCACATTGCTTATCGAGCTGGTTGTCGCTGTAGTTCTGGCTGTCTCGTCGTATATCACATAGGAATAAGGCGCTGTTCCGCCTGACGGATTGACTGATATAGAGCCAGAGCAATCGTCTGGAGTCGCGCCCCAGTTGCTGTTGCTCGTCGCCACTGGATTCACAAGCAGCGCGCCTGGCTCCGAAAGCGTGAACTGAATGGTGGTAGAGCTGCCACCATATGTATAAACCAGCTTATAGACTCCTGCACTTAACGCCTTCAGCGAATACTCCGTGCCGATGATGTTGTCGCCGGCATCTCTCCAGCTGTAGGTGTAGTCCGCCACATCTTTTCCTTCGGCCGGTACGAATGTCAGCTCACCATCGTTTTTGCCTTGGCAGGATATCGAGCGCGACTCGACTATGTGCTGCGCTTGTGCTATCATCGGCAACGACAATAGCGCAGACACGACCATTAACTTGAATGCTTTGACCATATATGAATCGTTTTGTGATTTACTTAAAGCTATTGACTGTCGCCCTTATGGCAACGAGTCTCGACAACAAGCGCTCAGCCAAGTCCAGCCTCAGCATATTCGCACCATCGGAAAGCGCCTTCGAAGGCTCCGGATGCGTTTCCATGAATATGCCATCGACACCGACCGCTATGCCGGCTTTCGCTATTGTCTCTATCATCTGAGGGTTGCCGCCTGTCACGCCCGATGTCTGGTTCGGACGCTGCAGCGAGTGCGTAATGTCCAGCACCACTGGGAAACCTGTCTCCTGCATAGCCGGAATGTTTGTGTAATCGACTATCAGGTCCTGATAACCGAACGAGTTGCCTCGCTCTGTCAGCATCACTTTGTCGTTTCCTGCATCCACCACCTTCTGTGCGGCGAACTTCATCGCCTCGCCCGAAAGGAACTGCCCTTTCTTTATATTCACCACCTTGCCTGTCTCGGCAGCTGCGACCAAAAGATCGGTCTGACGGCACAGGAACGCAGGAATCTGCAGCACATCGACAAACTCGGCTGCCATCTGGGCATCAGTCGCCTTGTGTATGTCGGTCACGACGGGAATGTCGAACTTGTCGCCCACCGCCTTCAGTATCTTCAGCGCCTTCAAGTCGCCGATTCCTGTGAATGAGTCGATGCGCGAACGGTTCGCTTTCTTGAACGAGCCTTTGAATATCAGCGGTATCTTGTATTTCTCCGAGATGCGTACAAGTTCCTCGGCTGTCTGGAATGCGATTTCCTCCGACTCCACAGCGCAAGGACCTGCCAACAAGAAAAAATTGCCGCTGTCTGTATATTTCAGTTTATCTATGCTTATCATATCTTTTATTTTTTTGATGAATTCTGCGGAACAACAAAGTTTATAACACTCGGAACCACTGTGAATGTGACCGGGCACGACGAAGGTATGACCACGCCGTCAACCTCGATATATGGTTTCTCTGCCGCCGACACCACAAGTTTCTCCGTCCTTATGCTCTTGACACTCGGATGCTTAAGCAAACGTGACGTAAACAAATATTTTATGCCAAGGAAAACCTTCTTGAAGGAGAGTTCGGACATTATCATGACATCCAAGCTACCGTCTGTGGCTGACGCCATCGGATTCTGTGCGAAACCGCCTCCAGAATAGCGTCCATTGCCCACATTGAAGGAGAATATCTTCTTAGTAACAGTATTGCCATTGTAAGCGAGAGTCATGTTGTGCGAACGAGTGAAAAGCGCATTATACAAGACGGAAAGTCCGTAAATGCGGCTGTGTCCCTTGAGCATTCTCTTCACCTTGTCGGTTTTCTGCAACACCCTCACCTCAAAGCCCATTCCGGCTGTGTTCAGGAAATATCGCTCGCCTGGACGGCCCTCGATCATGTACGTGCATTTTCCTAAATCTATAGAGCAAACCTCGCCATCGACTAACAGCGAAACCGCGTTCTCGTAGTTCTCTATATCTATGCCGCAGTGGCGCGCCCAGTCATTGCCAGTTCCGTTAGGTATCACAGCCAAGGTGACTTCCTTTGGGTCAACATTCGACAGCATAACGCCGTTCACCACCTCATTCAACGTTCCGTCACCGCCTATCACGGCAATATTGCGATAGCCTTCTCTTATCAGCTCCTTAGTCATAGGAATAGCCTGCCCTGCCTCCTCGGTGAAGACAAACACAGCCACCACACCGTACTTGGCGAAGGCCTGCTGTATGTGTATCCACTCGCTTTGCACAGCGACTTTTCCTGCATTAGGGTTAATTATAGCAACCCATTTCTTAAGTTTCAAACTCATGAGTTTCTATTTATTGATTTAGAAAGCAGATAAAAGTCAAGCAGCGTGATGGCCGTCATAGCCTCAACCACGGGCACCGCCCTCGGAAGCACGCACGGATCATGTCTGCCATGCACTGTTATCTTGGTTTCTTGAAAATCCTTGTTTATAGTGTCCTGCTCCTTCAAAACGGTAGCCACCGGCTTGAACGCAGCACGGAAGTAAATATCCTGTCCGTTTGATATGCCGCCTTGTATGCCTCCGGAGTTATTGGTCTTGGTTGTGACCTTGCCGTCCCTCACCACGAACACATCATTGACCAGCGAGCCACGGCTGTCCACATCGAAACCGGAACCGTACTCGAATCCCTTGCAGGCGTTGATCGACAGCACCGCCGAACCTAACGCGGCATGCAGCTTGTCGAAAACTGGCTCGCCCCAACCGGCTGGAACGCCGGTCGCCACACAGGTTATGACGCCGCCTATCGTGTCGCCGTCGGCTTTCACCTCGCGGATGAGCGCGGCCATTTCCTCGGCTTTCGCCTCGTCGGGGCAACGCACGGCGTTCGTCTCTATCTTGTCTGGGGAATATTTCTTGTAGTCCTTTTCCAAAGCTATGCCGCCCACCTGCGACGTGTAGGCGTAAACGCTCACGCCTATCTGCGAGAGCACCTGCTTAGCCACAGCGCCAGCCACCACACGCGAAATCGTCTCGCGCGCCGACGTGCGCCCTCCGCCTCTGTGGTCGCGGATGCCGTACTTGGTCTGGTAAGTGTAGTCGGCATGCGAAGGGCGGAACAAATCCTTGATGTCCGAATAGTCCTTTGAATGCTGGTTATTGTTGTTCACCACGAAAGCCAAAGGCGTGCCCGTAGTGTATCCGTCCATCAGTCCGGAAAGGAAACGCACCTGGTCCGCCTCATTACGGGCGGTTGTCAGGTCCGACTGCCCCGGACGACGGCGGTCGAGTTCCCTCTGCACCTCCGCCACATCAAGCAGCAGCCCGGACGGACAGCCGTCAATGACTCCGCCGACAGCCTCGCCGTGCGACTCTCCGAACGACGTTAATCTGAATATGTGACCTATCGTATTTGACATTGATTCTTCTTTTCTTTGGTTAATTACATCCTCCGCAACCGCAGTCCGAGCCGCAGTCGCCGCCTTCTCCACAACCTCCGCCGCAACCGCCGCCACAGCCGCCGCACGAACGTGGCTGGGTGAACGCCTTGTATTCCGCTTCCGACGCCTCATGCACGTCTATTATCGAGCCTTTGAAATGCAGGTCCTTGCCTGCCAGCGGATGGTTCAGGTCGAAAGTTATCTGGTCGTCGCCTATCTTAACCACCTTGGCGTTGAAGCGTCGTCCCTCGGCATCCATCAGCGGAACTATGTTGCCGACGAAGAAAATCTTCTCGTCGAGCGTTCCGTTGCTCTCAAAAAGGTCGCGTGGAGCGTCCTTGAGCAATTCTGAATTGTAAACGCCGTACGCATCCTCCTTAGCCAGCACAAAGTCGAACGCATCGTCGAACTTGGAGAGGCTCTCCTCGAACTTAGGCAGGAGCATCCCTATTCCAGAGCAGAATATCAGCGGATTTTCAGTTGTTGTTGACTCCACAAACTCCTCCTCGCCGGATTCGTTTGGGGTATATAGGTTGTAGGAAATTGTATAAATCTGATTCATGACTTTTGATAAAACCTTTTATATAAAAGACAAATATAATAACAATAATCCACAAAACGCCCAAACAGACTAAGTTTTAAGCACATCGCAAACATATTGTACAACATAAAAATAAGGATTTTTTTAGAAACCGATAACCGACAAGCCACAAAACGCCCCACAAAAAGAAAAACGCCGTAAGGACTGATATCCATACGGCGCTAAGTTGCAGACTGCAATATATGGTTACTTACGAAGCACGATGTCGCCTATGTTTTTATCGTCAAGCGAGGCAAAGACACGGCGAAAGCCTTATCTGCAAAAGGATTTCACGAGCCTCAGCGCTTTCCCCCATACCGCCAGACGGCTTCATCACAAAAGAGAAATCAACATTGAGAACATCACCCGCTTTAATCAAATTTGATACAAGCCAGTCATCTTTTTCAAACATTCTCTGCAGATTTTGCGGATAAACGCCAAGACGGCGTGCGAATTCCGATTTTGTCAAATTGCTTTTCTTAAAAGCACTTTCAAATCATTTTCTGCTGTTCTTGTTACATGCATATAT
>CAMHCZ010000075.1 GCA_946183755.1 uncultured bacterium
TGTGGGAGAATCTGAACCTGTAGGCACCCAAGGGTATATTTGGTCGTCAACAGTTGAGTCGCCAGAGTATTGTTATAATATAGATTTTTCCAAAGATAGTAGTTCCTTTAGTATTAATGCAACTTACAATTATAGCAGTTATGCAATAAGGTATACAGGAAGGAATGAACGTGCAGTAGCGAGTTTAGACGTAATAAAGTAATCAAAAAAAAGCAAAGAAATATGAAAAGAGTATTATTAATTCTTTCATCGCTGCTGGTCATACAAATGTTGTCGGCTCAGAGCCTTGTTGTGGAGGCGCTGGACGGCACGACGCAGGTCTATGACATGGCGGCGGTGAAAAAACTCGACTTCACGACTTCGGGAAGTCTGAAGGTACTGAAAACCGACGGCACTGCCGACACAAAAGCCATCAGCGAAACACGCAAGGTAGTGTTCTCGGCAGAAGATGCTCCAATAACGGCTATATCGGAGTCTTCTAAGGCTTCTGCACTTAAGGTTTATCCAAACCCTGCGAAGAACGAGATAACCGTTGAAGGCGCAAGCGACGACATCCTTATCTTCTCAGCCAACGGCGGTCTCGTTTCTACCACGAAAGCGGCTGACAAGACGGTCATCAACGTTTCATCGCTTGCCGACGGCGTTTACGTCCTGCGCAGCGGAAAGAGCGCGGCGCGCATCATCAAAACCAAGTAATTAACCAAATAACAATTATACAAAATGAAAAAGGTATTTATGATATTATTTGCTGCGGCTGTGAGCATAGCAGCGATGGCGCAGTTTTATGTTTGTAAGGACGGCGTGGTCGTTTATAAAATAGATGACGGTGTTGCCGATTCCATAACGTTTACAGAACCAAACCTTAGTAAGGTCACAGATCTTTATCACGACGGCACAGAGGCTGGATATAACTACGTTGACCTCGGCTTGACTTCTGGCACTAAGTGGGCAACAGCCAATGTTGGCGCAGACAGTCCTCAAGATTACGGCAACTACTACGCCTGGGGCGAAACAACAACAAAGGAGACTTACAACGAGAATACCTACAAGTACTTCAAAGACGGCAACTATCGTAAGATTACCAAATATTGCAGCGACAGAAATTGCGGCAACAATGGTTTTACCGATACTAAGACCATTCTTGACCTTTCAGATGACGCCGCATACATCAATTGGGGCGGTAAGTGGCGTATGCCAACCAAGGTTCAGCAGGACGAGTTAATAAATGAGTGCTACTGGGTATGGACAGAGAGCTATAGTGGCTCAAACGTAAAAGGCTATATAGTATATAAAGCAAAGAATTCAAGTGACAAGGGAGTAAAAGTGTATTCAAACGGAACTCCATCCTCTTCATACTCTCTGAGTGACGCTCACATTTTTTTGTCTGCAACGGGCACTTATATCGATGGCGACCTCGACGGCACCGAGCATTACGCCAATTATATCTCATCGTCGCTGAATACCGACACTCCGAGCTATGCATGGGAACTCTACTTCTATCCAGACTTTGTGGATAGCCCCTATGAAAACCGTTACTTCGGTCTGTCGGTGCGCGCCGTTATTCCTGGGGAATAATATATAATGTAAGCAACCCCCAAAAAACAAACGGCGTGAGTTTGGAACTCGCGCCGTTTTTGTTTTATTCTCCTTCTACGTTTTTCTTCGCTTTCTTCACGAATTCGTCCAAGGTGTCCTTGTCTTTGTTCTCGACAATCTCGAGGAGCTTCGTCATGTTGTCTCTTATCTCCTTGATGTGCTCTGCCGAGAACGGGTTGAACAGCACTTCGGAAATAAGGAAACTGTCCTCGTTCAGGAATCCGTGGGCTATCTCCATGTGCTTCTTGAACGTTGTGCCGGGCGCGTTTATCCTCTTGATGGCGGACGAGAATGCCAGCGTTGTGGCGAAAGGCACCGACAGCGAGTAGGCTGTCGTCTCGTCGTGTCCCTGGAATGTGTACTCGAATATGTTCAGGTGCAGCGACTTGTAGAAGTCCAGGAAGAACCTTTTGCCTTCCTCGTCGCCCTCGCTTATTATCACGGCGTTCTGGTTGCTCAGATTGTCGAGGTTGGCGAATGTCGGACCGAACATCGGGTGAGTGGAAACGAACCTCATGCCTGTCTTGGCGTAATACTCCGGCAGACCGGTCTTCACCGACGCGATGTCGGATATTATGCAGTCCTTAGGCAGGAAGCGCAGCACCGACTCGAACGCTTCTATCGTGTACTTTATCGTCACGGCGTTTATCACCAGTTCCGGCTGGAAGTACTGTATTTCCTCCACTTGGCTAAGCCTCTGCGTGTTGAACACGAAACGCAGTCTGTGTGGGTCTTTGTCGTAGAGCGCCACCTCGTGGTTCAGGCATAGCGCGTCGGTCAGGAATGTTCCCATCTTGCCGGCGCCCATTATCAGTATTCTCATCTTTTGCTTGTGTTTTGTTCCTTAGGCTTTCTTCTCGTTGTTCATCAGGTCCATCTGTATTCTGACACTCTCCTCGTGCACAGCCTCGATGAACGCTTTTGTGAAGTTAGGGCTCATGCCCAGTCTTTCGCCCAGCGCGATTCTGCCCTTGAGTATCTCGTCGTATCTGGCAGCCTGCAACACAGTTATGTTGTGCTCCTTCTTGAATGTTCCTATCTCTCTCGACACTCTCATTCTCTTGGCCAGTATCTCGAAGATTTCCTCGTCTATCTTGTCTATCTGTCCGCGGAGGTCTTCGATGCTTTCAGTTGTCTGTGCGGCGTCTCTTATCTCCAGCTTGTTGAGCACCTGCTCGAAAAGGTCGCATGGTGTAACCTGCTGCTTGGCGTCGCTCCATGCGTCGTCAGGTGTGCAGTGGCTCTCTATTATCAGTCCGTTGAACTGCAGGTCCATGGCTTGCTGCGACAGTGGCAGTATCAGGTCGCGGCGTCCGCCGATGTGGCTTGGGTCGCAGATTACAGGCAGGTTAGGGAATCTTCTCTTTATCTCGATAGGAATCTGCCACTGAGGCAGGTTTCTATATATCGTCTTGTCGTAAGTCGAGAATCCTCTGTGTATCACGCCTATCTTCTTCAGTCCGGCCTGGTTGATTCTCATCAGTGCGCCAATCCACAGCTCGAGGTCTGGGTTCACTGGGTTCTTTATCAGGATAGGCATGTCAACGCCTCTGAGCGCATCGGCTATCTCCTGCACAGCGAATGGGTTGGCTGTGGTTCTTGCGCCTATCCACATCATGTCGATGCCGTACTTCAGCGCCTCGTATACGTGCTGCGCCGTAGCCACCTCGGTCGAAGTGTACATGCCGGTCTCTTCCTTCACTCTTTTCATCCACTTCAAGCCTTCGGAGCCGATTCCCTCGAATGAGCCCGGCTTTGTTCTTGGTTTCCAGATTCCTGCGCGGAATATCTTCACGCCTCTTTTGGCGAGGTCGTGCGCTGTGTTCATTACTTGCTCCTCGGTCTCGGCAGAGCACGGACCTGCTATCACTACAGGTCTTTGTTGGCTGAAGTCAACGCCGTTCAGCTTGATTGGTTCTAAGTCTAATACGTCCATTTTGCTTTATTTTATTTGTTTATGTTCTTATTTGATGTTCTCTTTTATTCTGTCCAAAGCATTCTGCAGCTTGTCCTCCTTGCTGCACAGTGATATTCTTACATATTTCTCACCGTTCGACCCGAAGATGAATCCCGGGGTTATGAATACTCGCGCGTCGTAGAGCACTCTGTCTGCCAGTTCCGCGCTGCTTTCGTATTTGCTTGGGATTTTCCCCCAGAGGAACATTCCGACCTGGTCTTTGTCGAAAGAGCATCCCAAGGTAGTCATTATTTCTTCTGCCAACGCTCTGCGCTTTGCGTAAAGCTCGATGTTGTGCTTCTCGTGCCATTCGTCGTCGTTGCTCATTGCTGCCACTGCGGCTTTTTGCATCGGACGGAACATTCCGGAGTCCATATTCGACTTTATTCTCAGTATCCACTCGATGAACTGCGGATTTGATGCCACCATCGCCATTCTCCATCCTGGCATGTTGTGTGACTTCGACAGCGAGTTCAGCTCTATGCAGATGTCTTTTGCGCCTGGTATCGACAGTATCGACAGTTTCTCGTTGTTCAGTATGAAGCTGTACGGATTGTCGTTCACTATTATAATATTGTGTCGGCGTCCGAAATCGACTAATTTCTCAAACAGTTCCTTTGTGGCTCTTGCTCCTGTCGGCATGTTCGGGTAATTCACCCACATCAGCTTCACGCGGCTCAGGTCCATGGATTCCAGTTTCTCGAAGTCGGGCTGCCATCCGTTGTTCTCGTCCAAGTCGTAGTTTATTATCTTCGCCTCGACGATGTTGCTCACCGACGAGTATGTCGGGTATCCTGGGTTAGGCACAAGCACTTCGTCGCCTTTGTTCAGGAACGCCAGCGAGATGTGCATCACGCCTTCCTTCGAGCCCATCAGCGGCTGTATCTCGTTGGCTGGATTCAGCTCCACGCCGAAGTTCTTCTTGTAGAATGTGGCGAAGGCCTGGCGCAGCTCTGGTATTCCGATGTACGACTGGTAGCCGTGGGCGTCAGCCTTTCTCGCGTCGTCGCATAGAGCCTCGATAGTCTGCTCTGAAGGCGGCATGTCCGGGCTTCCTATACCTAACGATATTATGTCCTTGCCTTCCGCGTTCAGCTTTGCTATCTCCTTCAGTTTCTTTGAGAAGTAGTATTCGCTGACGTTGCTTATTCTGTCTGCGGGTTTTATGTTTATAGCCATGATGGTTGGTTTTGTTGGTCCTTGGTTTATATTGTTTGCTCGCCTTCCGCATAATCGCCAAGCACTTGCAGCGAGCTTGTCAGTGGTCGGAATGCCTCGAGCGCCTGTTGGTAACGGTCGTAGTCGTCGTATGTCAGGTCCACGTAGAACAGGTATTCCCATTCTTTTCCGATTATCGGCATAGACTGTATCTTGGTCAGGTTTATGTCGTAGAACGATATGATTGTCAGTATCTTGGACAGCGCTCCTGGTGAGTGAGGCACAGCGAACGACACTGTGGATTTATTCTTCTCCTTGCCGTTCATCAGTTTGTCGTCGTGGTCGAGTATCAGGAATCGAGTGAAGTTGTGCTTGTTGGTCTCGATGCCTTCCTGCAGCACCTCGAGTCCGTACAGATGTGCGGCGTATGTTCCGCATATCGCTCCGGCTTTCATTATGTGCTTCTCGGCTATGGTCTTGGCGGCGTTGGCTGTGTCGTCGAACTCTATGGCGCGCAGGTTCTTGTGCTTGTCAATGAACTCTCCGCACTGCATCAGCGCGATAGGGTGGGAGAGCACCTCCTCCAGTTCGTCCAAGCTCTGTCCTGGCATTGCGCAAATCGACTGCTTGATTCTCAGTTTGTGTTCGCCCACTATTCTCAGTCCGCTCTTTCTCATCAGCTCGTAGTTGGCGAGCAGGCTTCCGGCTATTGTGTTCTCTATGGCCACGATGCCAGCCATGCCGCTGTCGCTCTGCACTTTGCGAAACAGTTCCTGGAAAGAGTCGCATGGCACTATCTCCAGGTCGTTCTCGCCGAAGAACAGATGCGCTGCGCTGTCGTGGAAACAGCCTTTCACTCCTTGTATCGCTACCTTCTTTTTGCTCATATATCTTTAGGCTTTCCAGCCTTTTGGTATTAAAATAAGAAATCCCGCCTTTATGGGGCGGGATTCTTTATTATGTCATGTTTTTTTATTCTCGTTTATAGCAAATCTCGCCCTTCTCTTACCTTGTGAAGTAAAAGTAAAAATAGAAAAAGGCGTTATAAAGCGAAATTAAATTCATCCTCCTGTTTGGATTTGCATTTTTATATATTCACGATTTCGTGCTTTTCCTGCGTTGGATTTGCGTTTTCATAAGATTCGCGATTTTGGGCTTTCCCTGCGTAGGCATCGCCTTCTCTCGTGAATCTTTTGGTTTGCAAATGTATGCCAATTTTCTGAATATTCAACATTTTGTCACTCTTTTTTCAGAAATCTTGGAGTTTAGTCATATATGTCTGGTTGCTTATTATATATTTATTTCTATATTTGAAAAGTTTTTATTTTAGGAAATAAACGCATAAGTTTACATATAAAATAATATTGTTGCTATGTGAGTGTTTCTGACTGTATGTGTTATGGATATTGTTCTGTGGCACTGGTGTGGGGCGGCTGTTTTTGCAGCGCCATGCGCTGATTTTATGGCTGAAATTTGTATTTAACTATATAATAAATAATGAAAAAAGCATTTTTGATTATTTCGTCTTTGCTCGTTTTTCAATTAGCGTCGGCGTCAAGCCTTGTTGTTGAGGCTCTTGATGGTACGACGCAGGTCTATGACATGGCTGGTGTGAGCAAACTCGATTTCACTTCTTCTGGAAATTTGAATGTCGTTAAGTCTGACGGCACAGCGGATGTCAAGAGTCTCAGCTCTACGCGCAAGGTCGTGTTCTCGCCTGAGGATGTGGCTACGTCTGCGGCAGAGTCTTCTGTCGGCTCGCTTAAGGTTTATCCAAATCCAGCGAAGAACGAAATTACTGTCGAGGGCGCAGAGGGCGACATCCTTCTGTTCGCGTCTAACGGAAACCTCGTTTCCACCACAAAGGCAGAGGCTAAGACTGTCGTGACCCTTTCGGCGCTTGCCGATGGCGTTTATGTTCTTCGCTGTGGCAATGGAGCGGCGCGCATTATCAAAACAAAATAACAAACAACAAAACAATTAAAACTTATGAAAAAAGCATTCTTTACGCTGGCCGCCATGCTGACGGGCGCGCTGGCTATGTCTCAGTTCTATGTATATAAGGACGGTGAAGTTATTCTGTCTATCGAGTCAGGTGTCGCCGATTCCGTAACGTTCTCCAAACCGCAGTTGCAAGTCTATAAAACAGGCACCGAGGATGGCCATGGTTATGTTGACCTCGGCTTGATTTCCGGCACAAAGTGGGCGACATGCAACGTCGGTGCTGACAATCCGTCGGCTTATGGCGTTTATTATGCCTGGGGCGAAGTGGCGGAGAAGTCGTCTTATGCATGGGGCAATTACTTCGATACCGATGATGACGGAGTGAGCTTTAATGAGTACGGAGTCGAGAAGAAGTCGCTCGACCCAGAGGATGACGTAGCGCATGTGATTTGGGGCGGCAAATGGGTCATGCCTGCTGATAAGGATTTTGAAGAGCTGTTGGCTGAGTGTTATTGGATGTGGACAGACAAATATAGCATTTCCAATACAAAAGGCTACATTGTATATAAGGTGAAGGATGATGCAGACAAAGGCCTGTGTAATACTTCCGGAAACACATATACTTATTCCGACGCGCATATATTCCTGCCGGCAGCTGGTGAGATAGGCGAGAGCGCCAACGACGTGGGCACAACAGGACGCTATTGGTCTTCGTCTTTGCGCAACGCCACGACGGGTAAGCGTCTTGGGTTCGATTCCAGCAAGGCTAATTTCACTTGGGGCGACAGATATTACGGCAGGACGGTGCGTGCTGTTATAAAAAAGTAAAGTGTCTATATAATAATGTAAGAAGCAGGGCTCTGGCTCCGCTTCTTTTTTTTGTGTTTGTTGTGGCGCGGTTTGTTGCCTAAGTTTCAATAAACTAAGCTTTAAAAAATGTGGCGATGTGTATGCAAAAGAAAAAAACACTATCTTTGCACCCGCAATTTTTAGCAATATAATGTCTAACCTACTAATTTATTAGTGTAAAAACCATTACAAAATGGCAGAAAAGAAAGAAAACGAAATCATCGAAGAGGTTGCTACTGCAAAGGCAGGTGCGCCAGCTTCTGTTGCTGCAAGTGACAACTTCGACTGGGACGCTTATGAAAATGACGGCGTTTCAAACAATGGTGTGAAGAAGGAAGACCTGGAGAAGGCTTACGAGAACACACTTAACACAGTGAAAGAGCACGAGGTTGTTGAGGGTACAGTTATCGCAATCAACAAGCGTGAGGTTGTCGTAAACATCGGTTTCAAGTCTGACGGTGTTATCTCAACAAGCGAGTTCCGCTACAACCCAGACCTTAAGGTCGGCGACAAGGTTGAGGTTTACATCGAGAACCAGGAGGACAAGAAGGGTCAGCTGGTACTTTCACACAAGCAGGCGAGAGCTACACGTTCTTGGGAGCGCGTAAACGAGGCTTTGGAGAACGACGAAATAATAAAGGGATACATCAAGTGCCGCACAAAGGGTGGTATGATTGTAGATGTATTCGGCATCGAGGCATTCTTGCCAGGTTCTCAGATCGACTTCAAGACTCCAAGAGACTACGATGTGTTCGTAGGAAAGACAATGGAGTTCAAGGTTGTGAAGATCAACCACGAGTTCAAGAATGTCGTTGTATCACACAAGGCTCTTATCGAGGCAGAGCTTGAGGCTCAGAAGAAGGAGATCATCTCTCACCTTGAGAAGGGACAGGTTCTTGAAGGAACTGTTAAGAACATCACATCTTATGGTGTATTCGTTGACCTTGGCGGTGTTGATGGTCTTATCCATATCACAGATCTTTCTTGGGGTAGAGTTAACCACCCAGAAGAGATCGTTAGCCTCGACCAGAAGATCAATGTTGTAATACTTGACTTCGACGAGGAGAAGAGAAGAATCGCTCTTGGCTTGAAGCAGCTTACTCCACATCCATGGGACAAGCTCGACGCAGACCTCAAGGTAGGCGACAAAGTTAAGGGTACAGTTGTAGTTATGGCTGACTACGGTGCGTTCGTAGAGATCGCTCCTGGCGTAGAGGGTCTTATCCACGTTTCAGAGATGAGCTGGTCACAGCACTTGCGTTCTGCTCAGGACTTCCTGAAGGTAGGCGACGAGGTTGAGGCTGTAGTTCTGACTCTCGATCGCGAGGAGAGAAAGATGTCTCTCGGCATCAAGCAGCTCAGACCAGACCCATGGGAAACTATCGAGGAGAAGTATCCTGTAGGCAGCAAGCACAACGCTAAGATCCGCAACTTCACTAACTTCGGTATCTTCGTTGAGATCGAGGAAGGTGTTGACGGATTGGTACACATCAGCGACCTCAGCTGGACTAAGAAGATCAAGCACCCATCAGAGTTCACTCAGATTGGAGCAGAGCTCGAGGTTGTTGTTCTTGGCATC
>CAMHCZ010000076.1 GCA_946183755.1 uncultured bacterium
TCGTCATACTCATCATCGTCATCATCATACGCGTAAACGGATGTTCCGAAACTGAGACTCATGGTGTGGAAATCGACTGTCAAGCCAGCCATCAGGAGCAAAGTTAAAAATAATCTCAAAAACATTGTTTTTCCTCTCATTTTTCTTTCCTCCTATTTTTTAACCATCTTGGCGTTCAACTTCACGTTCTCTCCCTCGAGGCTCACGATGTAGGCGCCTGCCGCCACATCGAGGCTCAGCACTGTCGTGTTCTCGCCCTCGTTAGCGTAGCGCGACGAGCAGTGCACCTGCGCGCCGTCCATCGAACTGACTGTGATGCGCACCTTCTGCTCGCGCGTAAGCGTGTAGCGGAGCGTCACTTCCCTCTCGAACGGATTAGGCGACACGCTCAGACTGTTGCCGCCCGAAGCCAGTTCTCCGGATATAGGGCTGTAGCCTTTGGCTGTGCGCGAGAGCGATATCGACACTGGCGACGACGGCTCTCTCGTCTCCGGAGAGTACTGCTCCACCGTGCCCACGAGCTGCTCGCCGGCCGAGGTGCTGTCGATGCGGAAGCTGGCTGCGGTCACGTCCCATGGGCGCTGGATGCGGCTGTCCTCGTAGCGCATGTCGTCGAAGACCCATGTGCTGTCCTCGAGGTGTCCGCTCACCTTCATGGTCACACTGTCGTTCTGCGTCCAGTAGCCGGACAGGCGCTCGCCGCTGAAGTCAAGGCGCAGTTCGAGCGGAGTCTCCTCCATCACCTTTCTGCCGCTCCAGTCGTAGCGCGTCATCTTGCCGTTCCACACGCCGCTGAGTCCGCCGCGAGCGCTGTTCTCAACCTTCGCGGCAGGCTCGACAGACGAGCGGAAGCGCACGCCCTCGTAGTTCTTTATCCTGCCGGTGCGTATGAAGCCCGAAGCTTCCTCGGAGCCATTGGCGAGCGCCTTCTCCATCCAGCGCTTGCCTTTCTCGGTGTCCTGAGCCACGCCGTTGCCCGCCATGTGGCACAGTCCGATGAAGTACTGGCACGACGGATTGCCCAAGGAGTCGCCCTTGTGGAAGTAGCGCAGCGCCTTCTCGTAGCTCTGCTCGGTGCCGAGTCCCTTGTAGCTCATGTAACCGAGGGCGTAGGCGGCTTTCTTGCGGTAGCCGAGCTTGTACGCCTGCTTGTAGAGCCAGTAGGCGCGCTCGTAGTTGCGCGGCACGCCCTCGCCCTGCTTGAACATGCCGGCAAGGTTGTAGGCTGCCTTGCCGCTGCCTTTCTTCGCTGCCTCAAGGTAGAGCGAAGCGGCTTTCTTGGCGTTCTGCTCAACGCCGAAGCCCTGGCGGTACATGCCTGCCAGACGGTTCATGGCTCTCACGTCGCCCTGCTTGGCGAGGTTGTAATAGAGGTAGGCGGCTTTCTTGTAATCGAGGCTCACGTTCTCACCGCGAAGGTAGCTGTCGGCGGCTCTCAGCGAGTCGTTGCGGCTGTAGCGGCGCGTGTGCCTTTGAGCCGTGCTGTCCTGAGCGGACGCTGACGGCGATGCCAGCGCGCAAAAGAGCGCCGACATCAGTATTAGTATCTTGTTTCTCATTGTTTTATGCATGTTTTTATGTTACCACTGTATGCGTCCCTGGTAGTGCTTGCGCATGATGCGGGCTTTCTCCTGTGCCTCGGCTCTCTGCAGGTCGCGAGGACGGCGGGCCTTCAGCTGGGTGATGTTCTCGCGCTGCTTGCGGTAGTCGTACTTGTCGCGCTTATAGACTATCTTCTCCAGCATCAGGTACTCGAAGATGCTTGCCTGCGCGGAGTCGAGCTGCGCCTGTGTGTAGTCACCGCTCTCGCGCATCACTGCCACTCTCGACGCGGCTTTCTCCTCGACCTCGGGAGTGCTCGTCACGCGGATGTAGCGGTTGCGCTGCGCGTCGGTCAGGGTCTTCATGAACGTCTCGTCGTAGCGGCGCTTGTTGGCGCGTGTCAGACGGGCTGCCTGCAGAGGATCCTGCACGTCGTACAGGATGCTGTCGGTCGTGGCGCTGTAAGCCTCGTAGGCGGTGCGGATGGCTTCCTCCTGGGTCGGGCTGATGGTGATTATCTTCTTGAGCTCAAGGATCTTGCGGTCGGAGCGGCGGTTCGTGCCCTCCTGCGCGAATGCCGCGGTGAATAGCGACGCGGCGATTACTGCTAATGTTATTTTCTTCATTGTTTTTAAGACAATAAGGTGGCTTGCAAGTGGAAGTCGGTGCTTCCGCCTGCTTGTCGGTTAATACTATGTTTTTTTGATTGTTTTTACGGGGAGCGCTCGCAGTGAAGGATTGGCTGCTATGGTCTCTGTGCGCTCTCCGCGGTTGATGTCTCTGAAGCCGCGCGGCTGAGGTCGTGGGGAAGACGTCGCGCGCGAGGCTGCTTTCGTGTCATTTCGGTCAGCTTGTGTTCATAGGCTTCTTTTTTTACTTGTTAATAACTTGCGGAGCGGAAAAAACGCCTCCGCGTTGACTGTTCTCGCTGGCTAAGTTATAAACAAAATTTTATTAGTAAAAAAAAAAACTAATTACTTCTGCTTCAAGATTGGACACTTCCTCCTTGAGCGTGCTCACAGCGCGACTCTGCGCACGATTCCGTTTTCTCCCAAGGCTTGTTTTTTAACATTATCCTTGATCGGAGCACGCTATGTCTGTGGTGAATTTATTGGTTATGTGGTGGGGAAGACGGTGCATGCACCGTCTCTACAATTTGTGTGGTGATGCAGAGCCGCGGCGTGACAAAAGAATAAAAGGCATTCGCTTCGACTTGGTTCGGCTACGCTCAACGACCAGATGAAAATCGCGCGAGAAATCAAACAAATAACAACAAATCAAACAGAATAATTCTATTTGAATGATTTGACTCCTACAACGGGAATAGAAGAAATATTCATGGGTAGGGGCGAATAATTATTCGCCCCTACAAAATATGTGGAATTTGTTGATTCTGTGTGATTTAGATGGAGCGTGATCCGTTTCTACGGCTTTATGAGATTTTTGGTTCGGCGCAGAAAAGAATCGCTTTGCGAGAAATAGGGCAAATAACAACAAATCAAACAGAATATTATTTGAAAGATTTGATTCTATTTGATTGATTTCTGTCCGCAGGACACTATTTTGGCGCTTCGGCTTGGTTCGGCTACGCTCCCTTCGGCTACACTCAGCGACCGATATAAAACAAAAAAGCCCATGCTTACGCATGGGCCTTCTTATTACAAAATGTCTATTGATTAAGCCTTGCCGTCGCTGCCAAGAACGTCAACGATCTTGTGGACATAAAGCTTCTTCATGTTGTCGCGAGCCGGGCCGAGGTACTTTCTTGGGTCGAACTCGGCTGGCTTCTCTGCCAAAGTCTTACGGATAGCGGCTGTCATGGCAAGACGGCTGTCGGAGTCGATGTTGATCTTGCAAACGGCTGACTTAGACGCCATACGGAGCTGCTCCTCAGGGATGCCGACTGCATCTGGCAGTGCGCCGCCGAACTTGTTGATTGTGTCAACCTCGTCCTGTGGCACTGATGACGAGCCGTGCAGCACGATAGGGAATCCTGGCAGCTGCTTCTCAATCTCCTTGAGCACATCGAATGCCAATGGAGGAGGCACGAGCTTGCCTGTCTTAGGGTCTCTTGTGCACTGCTCTGGCTTGAACTTGTACGCTCCGTGCGAAGTTCCGATAGAGATAGCCAAGCTGTCAACACCAGTCTTAGAAGTAAAGTCAACGACTTCCTCTGGCTTAGTGTAGTGCGACTCCTCGGCTTGAACCTCGTCCTCGACGCCGGCAAGCACTCCGAGCTCGCCCTCGACTGTCACGTCGTGCTGGTGAGCGTACTCAACAACCTTCTTTGTGAGAGCCACGTTCTCGTCGTAAGGGAGAGCAGAACCGTCGATCATGACAGAAGAGAATCCCATGTCAACGCAGCTCTTGCAGAGTTCGAATGAATCGCCGTGGTCAAGGTGCAGAACGATCTGCGGCTTCTCCCATCCGAGCTCCTTTGCGTACTCCACAGCGCCCTCAGCCATATATCTCAACAGAGTCTGATTAGCATAGTTTCTCGCTCCTTTTGACACCTGAAGGATAACAGGAGACTTAGTCTCGGCAGCGGCTTGCACGATGGCCTGCAGCTGCTCCATGTTGTTGAAGTTGAAGGCAGGAATAGCATATCCGCCGTCAATTGCCTTCTTGAACATCTCACGGGTGTTCACCAAACCAATTTCCTTGAAATTTACCATAGTTTATGTGTTTATGTTGTTAAATGTATATGCGTCCCCGTTCGGGATTTTTTGAATAAACAAATATAATAAAAGCATTTAATGAATGCTAACTAATTATTCATGCTTGACAACATAAAAAAGCGCCACCTCCACAACAGAAGGCAGCGCTTAATCACATAATCAATGCTTTATGCATCAGAGCAGCGCATCGACTTTCTCTTTCAATTTAGAATCGTCGATGAATCCCACAGACTTATCGACGAGCTGACCGTTCTTGAAGAAAAGGAGCGTAGGGATGCTCATTATGCCCTGCTGCTCACACACTTCCGGATTCTCGTCCACGTCAAGCTTAGCGAACACAGCCTTGCCTTCGTAGTCCTCCGCCGCCTTATCGACGATAGGAGAAAGCTTCTTGCAAGGTCCGCACCATGCCGCCCAGCAGTCCACTACTACAACGCCGCTGGCTGTCTCGTTTGCGAAAGTCGCATCAGTAAGTTCTTTTACCATAGCTAAATGAATTTAGTTGTTATTAATTTATTTTTCTATCTCTCAGTGTTTTAGTTTAACGAGAAGTCCAGCACTCCGCGGTTTTTCTCCTCACGCAGGAAGTCCTCGAGCTGCTTGGACATCGACACTCGGTATTTTCTTGAGCGCACGGTTATCCATCGGCCTTCCACTCTGAACTTGAACACAAGGTTCATGTTGCCTCGGCTCAAATCCCTATCGACCTCTCCGGACTCGGTCAGGTGCTTCTTTTTGAGCAATGCCGTCATTTGGGCAGCCACGTCGCTGGTCATCGTCTTGTTGAATGCGTCGAGCACCTCGTTGATGGCTTTTTCCGAATCCTCGTCTATGTCGTCGGCATCGACACTGACATTCTTGGTTGCGATGCCCGTGCTCAAGTTGATTTTCACAGTCAGAGTCTCAGCCATCTTCTCGCACACCTCGTTCATGAGCATGATTTTGGAAACCTTGACACCAAGCTCCAGCACCTCGCCAGCCTTATGCTGCACAGGGAATTTGCTCCACATGCTCTTTTTGTCTATAATCGTGCCACGGACCATGACAAAGAGGCCTTCCCGCATGTACTTGCCGTAGTTCAGCAAGTCGTTGCCCATGAGGAATATCTCGTACTGCCCCGAATAGTCGGCGACGGTTATTATGCCGTAGTCGTTGCCCTTCTTCGAGCGTCCCTCGCGGTGTCCTACGACCAATCCGCCGATGTTGAAGTCTTTGTTGTTCATGAACTTCGGCGACCCGACTGTGCCGCATTCCTTGTCAGAGAGTATGTCGTTCAGTTCCTTGCATGTCATAGTGCAGAAGGACGTTATCTCCGCATAATAGTCGTCGAGCGGATGGCTGGAAAGATACATGCCCACCATTTCCTTCTCCTTCTCCAGTTTCATCAGCGAGTTCCACTGCTGAACCACAGGCAGCGACGGCTTCGTGATAGAGACGTCAAGCTCTTCGATGCCGAACAGTGTGTTCTGATTCACTCCCCTGTCCCTCTGATAGTCGTTTCCGTACTTTATCAACGAGTCATTGAACGCCAGGACGCCCTTGTCGTTCATCTCGAAATACTGCTCTCTGGTGTGCTCGTCGAAGCAGTCGAACGCGCCTGCGAACGCCAGCGACTCTATCGCCTTCTTGTTGCACGCCTGCAGGTTCACTCTCTCTAAGAAGTCGAATATATTCTTGTATTTGCCGTTCTTCTCTCTCTCGTTCACGATGGCTTCCACAGCGCCCTCGCCCACGCCCTTGATGCCGCCGAGTCCGAATCGTATTCCGTCGTCGGATGTGACGGAGAAGTTCAGTTCCGACTCGTTGACGTCCGGTCCTTTAACTTCTATGTTCATGGCCTTGCACTCCTCCATGAACTTCTTGACATCCTCGATGGAGTCCTTGTTTCTCGTGAGGTTGGCAGCCATGTACTCGGCTGGGTAATGCGCCTTGAGGTAGCCTGTCTGATATGCCACCCATGCGTAGCAAGCGGCGTGCGACTTGTTGAATGCGTACGACGCGAACTTCTCCCAGTCCGCCCATATCTTCAGCAGAATCTTCTCGTCGTGGCCGTTCTTCTTGCCGCCCTCGATGAACTTCGGCTTCAGGTCCGCCAGCATGGCTGCGATTTTCTTACCCATCGCCTTACGGAGTGAATCCGCCTGACCACGCGTAAATCCCGCCAGCAGACGGCTGAGGAGCATAACCTGCTCCTGATAGACCGTCACGCCGTAAGTGTCCTTCAGATACTTCTCCATGATCGGAATGTCGTAGCTGATAGGCTCTTCGCCATGCTTACGGCGGATGAACTGCGGTATGTAGTCCATTGGTCCCGGACGGTAGAGGGCGTTCATGGCTATCAAGTCATTGATGTTCGTCGGCTTAAGCTCACGCAGGTACTTCTGCATGCCCGGCGACTCGAACTGGAACGTGCCTATGGTTCTGCCCTCGCTGTATAGTTTGTATGTCAATTCGTCGTCGATAGGTATGGCTTCGAGGTCGATGTCGATGCCGCGGTGCTTCTTGATGTTCTTCAGCGCCTCCTTCTGCAGCGACAGCGTCTTTAGTCCGAGGAAGTCCATCTTGATAAGGCCCACGTTCTCCACCACATGACCGTCGTACTGAGTGACCACGACGTCCTCGTTCGTGTCCTTGTCCTTGATGGTGCAGACTGGCGCGATGTCGGTCAAGTCCTGCGCGCCGATAATCACACCACAGGCATGGATACCAATCTGACGGTTGGTGTCCTCGAGGTCCTTGGCATACTTGAGCATGGACTTGACATTCTCGTTTTGTCCGTTGAGCTGAATGTTGAATGCATCCGTATTCGGCTGCTCGCCTCTTACCAGCTGCTGAAGCTCCGGAATGTACTTGTAGCAAGTGCCGAGATTGACCTTCGGCATCTTCTTTGGCACCGAGCCTTCAACCGCCTTGACCTGCCATTCCTCGAATCCTCGGTCTGGCACCAAGCCTTTGATTTTGTTGACGATGCCGAGCGGCACTTTCTGCGTACGGCCTACGTCAGCGATAGCCGACTTTGTTGCCATCGTACCATAAGTGATGATGTGCGCCACCTTCTCCACGCCGTACTTCTGAGTCACCCAGTCGAGCACCTTGCCACGGCCGTCGTCGTCGAAGTCCACGTCGATATCCGGGAGCGAGATACGGTCAGGGTTGAGGAAACGCTCGAACAGCAAGTCGTACTTCAGCGGGTCGAGGTTTGTGATTTTCAGGCAGTACGCCACCACCGAGCCGGCAGCCGAGCCACGCCCCGGACCTACCCACACGCCCAGTTCCTCGCGTGCGGCGCGTATGTAGTCCGACACGATAAGGAAGTAGCCCGGGAAACCCATCGTCTTCATTATGTACAGCTCGAAGTTGATACGCTCCTTTTGCTCATCTGTTAGAGTTTCGCCATAGCGTTCCTTCGCGCCTTCGTATGTCAGTTTGCTCAGGTAGTCAGCCTCGAGTTTTATACGGTAGAGTTTGTCGTAGCCGCCGAGCTTTTTGATTTTCTCCTCCGCCTTCTCCTGCGAGAGCACCACGTTGCCGTTCTCGTCACGCGTGAACTCGTTGAAGAGGTCCTCCTCGGTGAGTTTTTCGCGATATTCCTCCTCAGTTCCGAAACTTTCAGGAATTTCGAACTTTGGCATTATAGGTCCAGAGTCGATGCTGTAAACCTCCACCTTGTCGGCTATCTCGAGCGTGTTGCTCAGCGCCTCGGGTATGTCGGAAAATATCGCCTCCATCTCCTCGGGAGTCTTCAGCCACTCCTGTTTGGTGTAGTGCATGCGATTAGGGTCGTCGAAGTCGGCGCCTGTGCTGATACATATCAGACGATCGTGCGCCTCGCCGTGGTCCTCCTCCACGAAGTGCACGTCGTTGGTGGCTATGATTTTGATGTCATGCTTCCTGGCTATGTCGATTATCACCTTGTTGACGATTTCCTGCTTCTCGTAAACGTCGGTCGCCGCGTTCGGCTTGTCGGTCTTGTGGCGCTGTATCTCCAAATAGAAGTCGTCGCCGAAGAGGTTCTTGAACCACAGCGCCGCCTCCTCAGCCTTGTCTATCTGTCCAGCCAGTATGTACTGCGGAATCTCGCCTCCCAAACAGGCCGAGCAGCATATTACGCCCTCGTGCCATTTCTCCAGCACGTTGTGGTCGATACGCGGACGGTCGTAGAAGCCATCCGTGTAGGCTATCGACGAGAGTTTGCACAAGTTGCGGTAGCCGGTCTTGTTCTTGGCCAGCAGTATAAGGTGCCATCCGCTGCGGTCCACGATTCTCTCGCGTCCAGTCTCGGCGTTTATCTCCTTGAATGTCTTGTCCTTGTCGTAGAGTGTTCGGCGCGCGCAGTACGCCTCGATGCCTATAATCGGCTTGAATGGGATGTACTCTGCCGCTTTCTTCTCCAGTTCGGGCAGCTGCGCCTCCAGCTCCGCTTTCTTAGCCGGGTCGGTCTCCTTCTCTATGTTCTCCTTGCACTCCTTAACAGCCTTCTTGCACTTGCCGTTTATCTTCCCGGCAGTATCCACCAAATCCTTGATGCCGAACATGTTGCCGTGGTCGGTGAGCGCCATGGCGTTCATGCCGTTTTTCTGGCATTTGCTTATCAAATCCGGCACTTTCGACATGCCGTCGAGTATCGAATAATGCGAGTGTACATGAAGATGAACGAAGTTTCCCATAATTGCCTGTAAATAATCAGATTCCCGTCGATAAAAAAGCGTTGTTTTACTTTTCCAAAATTAGGAGAAAAGATGCCAATGTCCAAACCCTTAAAATATTACCATTAACGTATTTAGAGACTTTCAGAGGGGGTGCGGAAT
>CAMHCZ010000077.1 GCA_946183755.1 uncultured bacterium
AAACGGCATGAGTGTGAAGCTGCTTTTCGAACAGCTCAAGGACATAAGAAAAGTGACTGACATTCCGCTCGTGCTCATGGGTTATGTGAACCCGATAATTCACTTCGGATTCGAGAACTTCTGCCAGAAGGCGCAGGAGGTCGGCATTGACGGATTTATAATCCCGGACTTGCCGATGCTCGAGTATCAGAAGGAATTCAAGCCTGTTTCCGACAAATACGGAATCGAGAACGTTTTCCTCATAACTCCAGAAACATCGGCTGAGCGCATCAGAGTAGTGGACGAGAATACGAACGCGTTCATCTACATGGTGTCCAGCGCCAGCACTACGGGCGTGCAAAAGTCGTTTGAGGGCGCAAAGGAGGAGTATTTCAACCGCATCAAGTCGATGAACTTGAAGAATCCTGCGATGATAGGCTTCGGCATCTCCAACAAGCAGACTTTCGAGAGCGCTTGCAAATACTCGTCGGGAGCGATTATCGGCAGCGCGTTCATCAAGTCGCTGGACGAGACATCGTCAGTTTCGGACGCTGTGGACTTGCTGCTGAAAAGGCTTAAAGAGTAATCCAAAGACCGAAACAAAAAACGCTGTTCATTTTGAACAGCGTTTTTTGTTTTATGCAGTGTCTTTTTATTTTGTGCTGAATGTCACTGAGACTGGAGCGAGCACGTTCTTTTTCCACTGCTTTGTGTAGTTGAAGTACTCGTCCGGAGTCTTGAATCCGTTCTGCTCTTTAAGCCAGAAAGCCTGGAAGAAGTATCTGATGCTGTTGTTCTCGTCCGGCTTCATGATAATCAGCTGGTTGAGCGGGTCCTCCTTGATGCCGTCGCTGTATTCAGGCGCGATGGCAACAGCCATTCCTACTGTCTCTTTGTTCGGGTGCTTCACGGTGTCTTTCTGCGCGAAGCCCTTGCCCCACATAGCCACGAGGTTGTTCTCGTCCGACGAGAAGCGCATTTCCTCAGGGAACTTTTGCACGCCGCTGCAGAACGACATCTCCTTCGCATTGCCCGACAGGAACACATCCACCTGCACGTCTCTGTGGCGCGCGTACTGAGTGTATCTTATCTTGGCGTTGATTTTCTGTCCTTGATATTCCCAATCGTTGAGCTCCAGTTCCATTATGTTTCTCAGATGGCCTTTTGACACGATTCTTTGTGTGCGCTTGCCGAACGCTTCAGTGTGAGTGGCCTCGCTTCCGCTCCATCCTTTGAATGTGCCTACGCCCACGCTGTTGCCAACAAGCAAGATGTCGTCGCCGTAACCTTCGCTCAGCTGCTTATTGGTTGTGTGCCACTGTGTTATAGGTATTTCCAAACGGCTTTTCACCTTGCCGTAAACGTCGATTGTCTGCTTGTTGTTGAAATAGACTCTGTAGGCCACAGGTCCGCTCTCGAACACCATTCCGTGCAGATAGACCTTGTTGTACATGTCGTCCTTGTCCGACGAGATGGCAGTGTCGGGTCTTGTGGTCTCGGTGTTGTCGGCGTTCTTGGTGCGGTGCATCAGCACGGAGTAAACCTCCTGCTCGTAGTTCTTCACATTGTAGCTTGTCGGCACGATTCTCGCCATGACTCTTTGCTTCTGTCCGGCTTTGAGGTTGAGCATGAATGCCACTTCGTCTTTCTTGCCGTCGCCGTCGGTGTCGTCAAACTGTGTGTTTATCTCCTTGTCGTTGATGAAAAGGCAGATTCTCTGGTTTGTGTAGTGCTTGAGTTTCGATGTTATGCTGTCGATTTTGACAACGACAGGCACGTCCGTTCTTGCGAAGTCGGCTTTGTTCTCCACGTCGATGTAAACAAAACTTCCTGGGTTGTACTTCGGAGCGCCGAAGCACAATGCCGAAATAAATAACGCTGCAGTTAAAAGCTTGATTTTCATATTCTAATGTTCTATGTTTCTTGTGGTTATGTTCTGGCATCCGCTTTTTTCGACATTGTTTATGTCGCTCTGCGATGACTTGATGTTGTCGAATGTCGAGTCTTTCACTCTTGTCAGTTTCAGCATTGCGCCTTTCTTGCAATTGATGTCGGCGTTGGTCATCGTGATGTTCGCTGCATCAACCATCTCTGCTCCGTTGTCGCTTGTTATGTTTATGTTTTCAAGCGAGACTTCTGTGATGTTCTTCTCTGGCAGTCCGTTGAAGAACATCGCTTTCTTGGCTCCGTTGCAGTTTATGTTCTTTATGTATATGCTCTTGAATTCCGGTGTTGTTATGTCGGCTGGCACATTGCCTTTGTCGGTCACGTTCTTGTTGCCGTAGAACAGGTCGAAGAGTATAGCTTCGCCCTTTATGTCTATCATGTTCACTTTGTCGATGAACACATTCTCCACAACGCCGCCTCTTCCTCGCTTGCTCTTGAAGCGGAGCCCGACGTCAGTGCCCATGAACAGGCAGTCCTTGACGTACATGTTCTTCGCGCCGCCCGACATCTCGCTGCCCACGACGAATCCGCCATGACCGTGCAGCACGGTGCAGTTCTTCACCACGATGTTCTTGCAAGGCTTGTTCCTCTTTCTTCCGTCCTCGTCTTTGCCGGACTTTATGCAGATGGCGTCGTCGCCAGCATCGAATGTGCTGTTGTAAACTATGGCGTTCTGGCACGACTCAAGGTCGAGCGCGTCGCCGTTCTGTGCGTACCATGGGTTTCTCACAGTGATATTGCTTATCCTTATGTTCTTGCACATGAGCGGATGCAGACACCACGAAGGCGAGTTCTGAAACATCACTCCGTCCAGAACGATGTTCTTGCAGTTCTTGAATCCCAGCAGTGTAGGGCGCAGGAAGTCTCTGATGTTTTCCCATGTGCTGTCGTTGTCCACGATCGGGATGTTCTGGTCCTCTGCCATTCTTTTTCCGTCGAGATAGCTTTGAGATGGATACCACTGCTCGTCCTCCACGATGCCGCCTTTCTTCACGAGCTTGTTCCACTCATACGGCGCCATCTTCCTCTTTTTCACGGCTCTCCACACATCTCCGTTGCCGTCGATGACTCCTTCGCCTGTTATGGCTATGTTCTCGAGGCTGTCGCCTGAGATTTGCGAGACGCATCTTCTCGTGTTCAGTCCTTCGAATGTCGATGGGGCAATCTTGTACTGCTTCTTGTCTTTTGTGAAGAATATCAGTGCGCCTTTTTCGAGATGCAGGTCTATGTTGCTTCTCATGACGATAGGGCCTGTCAGCCAGATGCCTTGTGGCACAATGACGTGTCCGCCGCCCTTGCCCGCTATGGAGTCAATCGCCTTGCGGAAAGCTTCGGTGTTGTCGTGTATGCCGTCGCCCACGGCTCCGCAGTCACTGATGCTCAGCGTGTTGTTCTTGAATTTTATCTCAGGAACGGCTTCCATGTAGAACGGAACTCCGCTATAAATGTCCTTTGGCGTCTTGTCTATCTTCACCTTGGCTGCGTACGACGCAACCGCGCATAAAGAGAGCAAGGAAATTGCAAAAAAACGTTTTCTCATTATTTGTTGTTTAAGTCTGGTTTTGTGTATCTTATCCAATCTATGTCCATGTATCCGCCATCGTTGCTCTTCTTAGGTCTGGAAGCTATGTAGCCGATTTTCGCACCAATCCAGCGTCCTTCCTTTGCTTTGAATTTTGTTCCGATAGCCTTGAATGTCGCGCCATCGTCAGTGCTGTAGCTGAAATTGCAGTACTGGCCGTCGGTCATCGTCATTCTTATCACGACATCGCGACTTGGCAGCAAATTGACATCAACTGCGGTTTCTATGCCTTTTTTTCTTGCGTCAATGCAGGTGTTCTGGCTTATTTTCAGTCCTTCGGCTGTGTTCTCGATGCAGATCATGGAGTAGTCTTCGCCCATAATTCCGAAAAGGAATTTCTCCCCAGTGTATCTTTTGTCGGGATATACCGACAGTCGGGTAGTGACTGTGAAGTCCTTTGCTGGGGTTTTCTGTCCGAGAAAACTGTTGACGTTGAAAAGGTTGTGCGATGCCTCGTCATATTGCGAAAAAAGTCGAAGCACTCCGTTCTTTTTGTCTGCAAATGGCCATGTCGGACCAGGGTTTCCCATCCATTGCCACTGCAGGCCGATTTTGTTGTCAGAGAACTCGTCGTCATCGACTGGTGTTGTTATCGCTGTTTTTGGGGCCTTTGGCTTAGTGTATGTCATGACAGGCTCGCCACAGCCGTCGCCGTCGTCATCGTTGCCAATGACAGGCCAGTCGTTTACCCATTTCATTGGCTCGAGGTGAATGATTCTGCCGCATGTGCCGACATCCTGGAAATGGATAAACCAGTTTTCTCCTTTCTTTGTTTCCACCCATGCTCCCTGATGAGGACCGTTGATGCTGGTCTTGCCCTGATGCAAAACTATTTTCTCTTCGTATGGTCCCCAGATGTCCTTGCTTCTCAGTACGAGTTGCCAGCCTGTAGCCACGCCGCCGGCTGGTGCGAAAATGTAGTAGTAGCCGTTGCGCTTGTACATCTTTGTGCCTTCTATCGTCGGCTGTGATGTGTGTCCGTCATAGATTATGCGCGTGTCGCCGACAGTTGCGTCTCCTTCCTTGTTCATCCGAAGGAGTCCCAGGATGCTCTTTACTCCGGCTCTTGAGCCAGCGTACCCGTGTGAGAGATAGACATCGCCGTTGTCGTCCCAGAAAGGGCAACAGTCTATGAGTCCCTTTATTTCCTTGACGCAAACAGGTTTCGACCATTCGCCTCTTGGGTCTTTCGCCTTCACCATGAAGAAACCTCGGTCGGGGTCGCCCCAGTAAATGCGGAACTCTCCGTCGTGGTATCTTATCGCAGGAGCCCAGACGCCGTTGCCGCGCTGAGGTTTAGAGAAATCCTCCTCTTGCGGATGGCGTTTGAGTGCGTAATTGACAAGCTCCCAGTTGACTAAGTCGGTGGAGTGGAGTATAGGCAATCCTGGCACGCAGTCGAAACTCGACGCAGTCATGTAGAAGTCTTTGCCCACTCGGCAGACGTCCGGGTCGGAATAGTCTGCATAAAGAATAGGATTTTTATATGTTCCGTCGCCATTGTCTGCCACCCAGACTTTAGAAACGAATTTTTTTGTTTTAATTGTTTTTGCAATTGCTGTTTGGAATAGTAGTAATGAGGCAATTGCTATTGCTATATGTCTCATTTTGCCTGCTTTTCTCCTTCGTCAAGGTTGTTGTTGGTGTTGCTTTTCAGCGTTTCTATCTCCTTGATTTTTGTTGTATATGTCAGTTTTATCTCTCCGTTGTTCAGGTTTTTGACAAGCGGTTTGAGTTCTTTGTGTTGCTTGCTCACTTCCTTCAACTCTTCTATGAACAGGTTGCCGATGGCCAGCGCGCCTTCTGGTCTGAGGTGCGTGTTGTCCTCTTTGCCGTCAGGGTGCTTCTTGCATTCGCCTGGCTTTACGTGCAGGAAGTATTTTATCGAGCCTTCTGTTCCTGCTGCTATCAAGAAGTCCATGCTCGAGTGCTGCATGTCTATCAGTATCACGTTTTTCTCCTTTGCCACGGCTCTCACTAAGTTAGGGTAGTTGCCGTGCTGGTCCACGAAGTTGTCGTTCTTGTCGAACTTGCGTCTCTCTATCGGTGTGCAGAGTATCGGTGTCGCTCCTTTGGCTCTCACGTCGCTCACCATTTTCTCGAGGTTCGCTTTGTATTGCTCTGGAGTGGTGTATCTGTCGGCTTTCTTCTTGCTTTGGTCGTTATGTCCGAATTGTATTATCACAAAATCTCCCTTGCTCACACGACCGATGAGGAAATCCCATCTGCCCTCGCTTATGAATGTGCGTGTGCTGCGTCCGTTTCTTGCATGGTTTTCGATTATCACGTTGTCATTGAAATATGACGGCAAAGTCTGTCCCCATCCGGTTTCTGGATAGGCTATCTCCTCCTTGTCCGCCATTGTCGAATCGCCGGCGAGGAATATTTTTACCGATTTCTGCTTCGACGCAGTGAATGCCACTAATGCGACTACTGCTGTCGCAAGTATTATGATCTTGTTTCTCATGTTTTTGTGTCTTTATAGTTTGCTTAATTCAAGAGCGGCAAGGATGAACGGACCTACGACTTTCGGGTCGTCGTTTCTCTGCTTCTCGCCGATGTAGTATTCGTACGTTCCGCTTCTGTAAGGCGTTCCGCCCAGTCCAGCCACGCCGCACGCCTTGGTTATGCTTGTTGTGCCGTCGGCGTTGGTTATCGTCGCGCTCTTTGTGAACTTGTCGAATGATTCCTTGGCTATCGTCTTGAACTCCTTAGGCAGATAGCCTTTTCTCGCGCCCTTGGCGAATGCGTAGATGAACATTATCGAGCATGACGACTCCAGATAGTTGCCTTCTCTTCCTGGGAAGTTTGGCACCTGATACCACAGTCCGCTTTCCTTGTCCTGATACTTCAGCAGGGCGTTGGACAGTCTGTTCAGGTTTGCGATTATCGTCTTGCGCGAAGGGTGGCTCTTAGGCAGGTAGTCCAGCACATCGACCATCGCCATCATATACCATCCCATGCTTCTGCCCCAGAAGTTAGGGGAGTGACCGGTCACTTTGTCGGTCCAAGGCTGCTGTCTTGCGTCGTCGTAGGCATGCCAGTTCAGTCCGGTAGCCTTGTCTAATGTCAGGCTGTCTGCCAGCACGAACTGCTTTGCCACGTCATCGAATTTCGCCTTGTCCTCGTTGCATCTCTTTATGAACTGCGCATAGAACGGTGCGCCCATGTACAGACCGTCGAGCCATACCTGCTCTGGGTAGATTTTCTTGTGCCAGAATACGCCGCACTTCATTCTCGGATGCGTGTCCAGCTGCTTTCTGAGCAGGCAGATGGCCTTCATAAGCTTCTCCTCTTTGGTTATGTCGTAGAGGGCGAAGAGAAACTTTCCGCCGTTCACTCTGTCTATGTTGTAAGTCTCAAGTTTGTAAGTTTCTATGCTTCCGTCCTCTTTCACGAAGAAGTCCTTGAATTCCGTCACATAGTTCAGATACGCGGTGTCCTTCGTTGTTTTATACATCTCGGTTATGGCGAGCGCCACGAGTCCCTGCGTGTAGTCCCATTTCGGCTTCTTCACGAAGTCGGCTCTCCATAGTTCCGGGTTATGCTTCATCTCCGACTGTGCCACTTTCTCTGCCCAGTCGATGTATTTGTTGTCCTTCTTTGCGCTTGCTGTCAGTGAAACCGTAGCACATATTGCTAATGCGGCGATTGTGGTTGCGAGTCTCATTTTCTTGTCTTTTGGTTTAATTGCTTTGTTTATATCTGTTTAGTCTAATTCATACTCTACGCTTGTCACCACTCTTATCGACTTGATTTGTGGTGTGTACTGGTCGCGCGACTCTATCGAGAACTGTCCTTGGTTTGAGTTCACGATTTTGCCTATCTTGCTGTCGGACTTCTCGGCGAACACCTCGGCCGCCTTTCTCGCGTTCTCGGTCGATTCCTGCAGCATGCTCACTTTTATGTCGTTCAGCTTTGTGTATGTGAATTGCACGTTGTTATCCCAATCGTTGTTGCCTTTTATGGCGATGCCTTTCTTCATCAGTTCCGAGTTCTGTCCCATCAGCTTGCACACGAGGTCAACCTTGTCGGTCGATACAGTCACCACTGATGTCACCACATATCTGTATGTCGCGTTGCTGTTGTAGCTGTACGATGTGTTGTCGTTGATTTTAGTCTGTCCTATGGCTATCTCGTTCTTGTCTATGCCGTTGCTTTCGAGATATTCGATAATGCTCTTGTTCTTGTTTTCGATGGACGAGTAGATGTCGGCGAGGTCGTTGCCGTTCTCGTCATATACGATAGGCCAAATCACGTGGTCAGCCATCACTTCTTTCTCCGACAGTCCTTTCACGGAAACTGTTCTTTTGCTGTTCATATCAGTGAGGCCTTTCATTATAGCCAATCCTCCGCAGACTATTCCGCAAGCGAGAATGGCTGATGCAATAATAGACTTGCTTTCCATAGTGTTTAGATTTTTAGTGTTAGTATTATGCAATTATACAAAATGCGTGTTTCATAGTCAAATGTCTTTTGAATATTTAGGAAATAGCGGACGCTCTGTTTGATTATTGTGCAATGTTTGCAGATTGTGTTCACATTGTTCATATATTTACGAATAGAAAATCTAACTATTATGAAGAAAATCTATTTTTTAGCGACGTGCTGTCTGGCTATGTGCTTGTCGGCATGTTCAGGTGATAAAGGTTCGGAGAACGGTCATGAATGGGTGGACCTCGGTCTGCCTTCTGGCACTAAGTGGGCGACAGCCAACGTTGGCGCAACGAAGCCAGAGGAATCTGGCAATTACTACGCCTGGGGCGAGATCACAACAAAGTCAACCTATAATTGGAGCACTTATCTTGACGGCAGAATTACGGGATATTCCGACTGCGGCACCGACAAGGACGCTCTCAAAGGCATAACCGACATAGCCGACACGCAGTACGACGCCGCCAAAGCCAACTGGGGCGGCAAGTGGCGCATGCCGACTTACGACCAGCAAGACGAGCTAAGAAACGAGTGCTACTGGGTATGGACAGATAGTTACAACAACTCAAATGTAAAAGGCTACATCGTCTATAAAGCGAAAAACTCAAGCGACAAGGGTGTAAAAATTACTCCTTCTGCGTCATACACCTTGAGTGACGCCCATATTTTTCTGCCTGCTGCCGGCTGGCGCGACTATGGTGACCCCCGCAACGCCGGGTCCGACGGCTTCTATTGGTCTTCGTCGCTGCGTACCGGCGGTCCGCACCTCGCGTGGGACGTCCTCTTCTAT
>CAMHCZ010000078.1 GCA_946183755.1 uncultured bacterium
TGTGAAGTTCCATTACCACTACTATATTCGGGCTTATAGAATAATGTTTTAGGTTTTTTGCTAGGCAATTCACCTAATTCTGGTCGTTGTTTTTTATATAGCGAAATCTTTCCATCCTCTTTTGATACTATGATATTATGTGCCTCATTTCGAAATTTTGATTTACTCCATCGCCATGACATTTCTTTATTATCTGTAATTGGATAAACCTTTGTGGCATTACTTAATTCGTTATCAACGCTAAATTCGCCGTTTTCAGTCACATAAATTGGGAAAAATAAATTTGGGCGTTTTTCGCGAGGAGCATTAACTCCTGTTGATTTTAAATTTGCCCCTTTTTTATAAAAACCGATTTCATCTTCTTCCCATTTTTCAAATTCATCATCAGATTCCTCTATTTCAAAAAGACCAAATTGAGTTTGTTCTGACTTTCTATATACAATTGTATATTCGTGTGTACCTGCAAACCCATATTCATCTTGGTTCCCTTTCAAGTTCATTATAGTTGGAAGATTAGCTACGAAGTTCCCTTCCCCAAACACCTCATCAAACAAGCACTTCACATACGCTTGATTCTTGTCGTCGATTGAGCAGAATATAACACCTTCGTCAGACAGCAATTGTTTGGCAAGCGTCAAACGAGGAAAGAGCATCGAAAGAAGGTTGTCGCGAGTGATGGCATTGTTGTAATTGGTAGCAGCAAACTCGCCCATACTGTCTTTCCCGTATGGCGGGTCTATATAGATTACGTCAATCTTGCCACGATACTGAATCAGAAGGTTTTGCAAGGCTTCGTAGTTGTCGCCAATAATCAGTTTGTGCGTAGGCTTGCTGTCGTCGGTATGGAACGAAAGTTTTTCATTCTTTTTGAAATACTTGATGGTGGAGCCCATCTTTTCCAACCGTTTGTCGAAGTGGAGCCCTGTGCGTTTGTAGGTAGTGCCGAGTGCAGCAATATTGATAGCTTCGTCGAGCGTGTCGGCATTGTTGATGAGTTTGATAAGCAAATCGGCGTTCGTTTGCTCAAGGATTTTGTCCGAGACACGTTTCTCTATCTCGGCAATCAGAGAATCTTTGGTTGCGTTCATTCCTGTTGTTTTAGGCGTGTTTGCCATTAACCTAAAACACCAACCAAGCACCCATAAAAAAAGAACGTGGACAAATCCTTATCCACATTCCAGGTGCTTGGTCAGACCCTTATATCCAGACAAGGAATGTCCACGTGGTTACACGCAGACATCCACTGCTATCTTCTGGATATAATTTCCTATGCGACCAAGCTTTGGAATGATTTCAGAATAGCGGCAAACGCTATGATTAATACTATGTTATATCAAAAAAGTGTTTCTGTTTCTTGTTGTTGCTTTTTTTCGTCTTTCAAAAATAAGTCTTACGCTCCATAAACACAAAAAATAATTGAATTCGGTTTATTTCTCAAAAACAAATTTTTCCGGTCATTGAGCGGAGCCGAAATGCCGGATGACGATTGACTTGGCTTGGTTCGGTGCTTCGGCTCCGCTCAGCAACCGAACACTCCCTTCGGCTCCGCTCAGGGACCGGGCGGTGCTATTTCTCAAGAATCAGGATTTCCGTTCTTCGGTTCTGCTGGTGCTCTTCCTCGGTGCACTTAACGCCGTTGCCGCAGTCGTTCACGAGCTGTGTCTCGCCGTAGCCCTTGCTGTGTATGCGCTCGGGACTGATGCCGCGGCTTATGATGTAGTCCACGACGCTCTGCGCGCGGCGTTCGGAGAGGCGCATGTTGTAGTCGTCGTTGCCGCGTGAATCGGTGTGGCTGCCGAGTTCTATTTTCAGGTCGGGGTTAACCTTCATGAAAGCTATCACTTTCTCCAGCTCCTTCACACTTTCCGTTCTGAGGTCTGCTTTGTCGAAGTCGTAATAGATGTTTTTCAAGACGATTTTGCGGTTCAGCATCACGGTCATGTAGATGGTGTCGTTCCGTGTGCCTTGTCGTGTGGTGTGCACGTCGTAATATCCCAAGGCGCGCACATCGACGTTGTATTTGTCGTCGGCGAAGACGAACTCGGCAACGCCAGCAGAGTCGGTCTCCTTCTCTAATAGTCCGCCCACTCTCACTTCCGCGCCTTCTATCGGCGCGTTGTTCTTGAAGTTCACCACCGTCACCTTGTAAACGGTCATCTTGTCGCCCTCGTCTTCTACGACTGGCTGCGCTGGTTCTTCTTCAGGCTCGGCGGCGGGCTCTGGTTCTGGCTTTATGCTGTCTTTCGGTGTTTCTGCGATTATCGGTTCGGGCAGCATAGGCAGCGCTTCTTGTTCTGGCTGTTCCTTGCGCTTGCGTTTCCGGTAGTCGTATTCGTAATGCAGCATTACCTCATGGCTTCCGGCGTTGGTGTATCCCGTCGTGTTGGCTATCGACCAGTCGAAGGCGTAGCCTATGGCGCAGTTCTTCCACGGACGTATGCCGCATTGCAGCCCCACGCCGTCCATCGACCGCCCCATCACGCCTATCCAGTATTTGTTGTCGTAGAAGCAGACGAGCGTGATGTCGGCTTCCACGGGCGCGCCTTCGGTCACCTTCAGCAGGGTGGTGGGGCGCAGGGTGAAATGCTCGTTCAGCGGCTGGTCGTACGACGCGGTCATGTAGTAGTGGCGAAACTCCTTGGCGGCGCCGTCCACCGTGTAGTCGAATCCGTTCTCAATGAGCTTAGGCACGGCGAATCCGAATGTCAGGCGCTTGTAGCTGGCGAACGCTCCGATGCCTATGTTCAGGTCGAAGTCGTTGTCGCTTTTGGTGAACACGGGGTCGATGTCGATGGTCTTCACGCCACCTAAGTCGAAGACGTAGTCGTTGAATCCGGCTTTCAGACCTAATGACACCTTCCAGTTGTCCGACAGTCTCATGCGGTATGCATAATCCACCATCACGCCCACGTTGCGCACCGGTCCGGTCTTGTCGTTCAGCACCGACAGTCCGAGGTTCACAGCGTCGCCTACCACTGGCGCGTCAACGGTCAGCGACTGCGTTATCGGCGCGCCTTCGAATCCCACCCACTGGCTACGGTGTATGAGCGTGGCGTTGAGTGTGCCGTTGTCGCCGGCTACAGCAGGGTTGAGCGACATCTTGTTCCAGTCGTAGAAGCTGAACATGGCTTCCTGCTGGGCGTGGAGCGTGACCATCGCCGGCAGCAACAGAAGTATGAGCAGCAGTCGTTTCATTCTTGCGGGTGTGTTTTTATCGGTTCAGGTAGATGTAGCCTTTCTTCGGACTGTCGTTCTTGTGCAGCCACAGCAGATAGTAGTACGTGCCGACAGGCAGTTTGTCCGACCCGACGTTGCCGCCTTCGTGGTTTCGTCCGTCCCAGTCGTTGCGGTAGGGCGACGCTTCGTACACCTTGTTGCCCCAGCGGTTGAATATGCGTATGCGGTTGTCGGCGTAGTTCTCGATGCCTTGTATCACGAAGGTGTCGTTTATGCCGTCGTCGTTGGGCGAGAAGCCTTCGGGTATGTTCACATGGGCTGTCGGGTTGGCGTCAAGTGTCAGCACGACGAGGCTGTCGCATCCGAATTGGTTTTTCAGCATTTTCTTGTATGTGCCAGGTTGGCGGTACACGTCGCCTTCCCATTCGTAGAAACCGTCTTGCGGCATCAGCATCGTTATTTCAGTCTCGTCTGGTTCAATCACATCCATGTTCAGCGTCACGATGCTGTCGCACCCAGTGATGAAGCTTTTGGTCGTGTATGTGTAAACGCCGCTTTCGGTTATCTCTTGTCCGTTGAACGAGTATGTCTCGCCCTTGCACATTCTTTCGTCTATGGTCGAGTCTTTCGGTTCAATCACGCTCATGTTCAGCGTCACGATGCTGTCGCATCCAGTTACGAGGCTCTTGGTCGTGTATGTGTAAACACCGCTTTCAGTTATGTTCTGTCCGTTGAACGAATACGTATCGCCTTTGCACATTCTTTCGTCTATTGTCGAGTCTTTCGGTTCAATTACGCTCATGTTCAGCGTCACGATGCTGTCGCATCCAGTGATTAGGCTTTTTGTCGTGTAGGTGTAAACGCCTTTTTCTGTTATATTCTGTCCGTTGAACGAGTATGTCTCGCCTCGGCATATTCTTTCGTCTATGGTCGAGTCTTTCGGCTCAATCACGTTCATGTTCAGCGTCACGGTGCTGTCGCATCCAGTGATGAGGCTCTTTGTCGTGTATGTATAAACGCCTTTTTCTGTTATATTCTGTCCGTTGAAAGAATACGTCTCGCCTTGGCACATTCTTTCGTCTATGGTCGAGTCTTTGGTTTCTATTACTTTTAATGTCATAGTGTCGCTATGCACGATGCAGAAAAGGTCGGTCGAGCAATTAGCTGACATGCGGTACTTGCCGTTCATCGTTGCGTCAGGCTTGCCGAGCGACAGGTCTTGGTCGTAACCCACCGTGGTCCATGACGTGCCGTCGTCGGAGAGTTTCTCCCAAGTGTAGTAGATGTCATCTCCGAACCAGCTCTTGTAGTCGATGTCTGGAGCCTTGATGGTCAGTTCTTCGTTTGAGCAAGCGTCCATGTCGCTCAGCACGAAGTTGTCAGGCTCGTCAACGTATATCTCTATGTCGTCGACAGCGAAGTCGCCGCCTAAGTAGGCGTGTTGTTTTGTTAGCATCTCGAAGTGGATTTTGTTTACGCCTTTGGGTATTGTGCCTTTTGCTGTGTAATGTATCCATGTGGCAGACTCTGATGCAGAGACGTTTACTTTGTCAACATGAATCTCGCCCGTCTGCTTCAGTATGAGCGTGTCGCCTGTGTAGTAATCCGTTACCTTGAATTCAAGAATCGGTTTTGCCCAGTTGTCATAGGTTTGCTGGTAAGTGTTCACGTTTATAGCCCAAACGCCAAAAGTCAGGTCTCTTGAGCATCCTATGTCTAAATCCTTTATGTAAAAGACTTCTTTGTCGTCAGCATCGACATACATTAAATATCCGCGCTCACGGTCTCCTTCGATGGTGTGGTCGTCCATGTAGTGCCATGAACTGTGGTAGCGCGACTTTCGTACAGAATAGTACCCAGAATATGATTCCGATTTATTATTATATCTGTAGTTGACAACTCCGGGGGTGCCGCTCGGACTCACGGCTGGGTCGGTGGCTTCGTTGCCGCCGAAGTCCTCGAGAAAGACCAGTCTTGTGGTTTGTGCGTGCAGGAATGCGGCGAGAATAGCCGTCAGAGCAATCGATATGACGAACCGGATGTTCTTCATTCGGTAGTGAAAGTTAGTTAATTCACAAATTTACAAAAAATCTTAACAAAAGTGTGGCGTGTAGTTGGTTGTTGAAAAATCTTTACATTTGTTATTCGTGATAAATCAATCAAAATCAACCTGATGTTAAGAAGAATAAGAGTAATCTCGGCGGTGATAGTCCTGTTGCTTGTGACATGGCTTTTCGTCGATTTCACAGGCACTGCCGCGTGTTCGGTCGGCTTCCTCGCCAAGGTGCAGTTTCTGCCGGCGGTGTTGTCGCTTAATGTGGCTGTCATAGTTGGACTTGTGCTGCTGACGCTGCTTTTCGGACGTGTCTATTGCTCGGTGATTTGTCCGCTGGGTGTTATGCAGGACGTCGTCTCGTGGCTCGCCGGCAAGCGGAAGAAAAACCGCTTCGGCTACAGCAAGCCTAAGAACTGGCTGCGCTACTCAGTGCTGGGCGTTTTCGTCGTGGCTGTCATAGCCGGAGTGAACGCCTTTGTCGTGCTGCTTGCGCCTTACAGCGCCTACGGACGAATAGCCGCCTCGTTCTTCCAGCCGCTTTACCTGCTGGCTAACAACCTGCTCGCCACGATTGCCGAAAAGGCAGACTCATATATGTTCTACCGTGTGGACGTGTGGGTGCTGAAGTCGGTGGCTGTGACTGCCGTGGCGGCTGTGACGCTCGCCGTTGTCGCTGTGCTGGCGTGGATTGGCGGCAGGACGTACTGCAATACGATTTGCCCCGTCGGCACGACTCTGGGACTGCTGTCGCGCTTCTCGCTTTTCCGTCCGGTCATCGACACAGACAAGTGCAACCACTGCGGACTGTGCTCGCGCAACTGCAAGTCGTCGTGCATCGACTCCAAGAACTCCGCCATAGACCATAGCCGCTGTGTGGCGTGCTTCGACTGCATAGGCAAATGCCACCAGAACGCCATTTCATACAAGATGCGCCCTCTTGCCGCCAAGCGTGAAGCAGGGCAGGAGAGCATTGACGGCTCGCGCCGCGACTTCCTGACGACGTCGGCTCTGCTCGCCACTACGGCAGTCGTGTCGGCCCAGGAAAAGAGCGTCGATGGCGGACTGGCTGTCATCGAGGACAAGCGTATGCCAGAGCGCAAGACGCCGATTCTGCCTCCGGGCGCCATCTCTGCCAACAACATGTCTGACCACTGCACCGCTTGCCAGCTGTGCGTGTCGGCTTGTCCCAACGGCGTGCTGAGGCCTTCGGAGTCGCTCTCGACATTCATGCAGCCATACGCATCCTACGAGCGCGGCTACTGCCGTCCGGAGTGCACAAGATGCTCCAACGTGTGTCCTGCTGGCGCCATCAAGCCGATAACCAAGGCTGAGAAGTCGTCGCTGCAAATTGGCCACGCGGTGTGGGTGCGTGAGAACTGCGTTCCGCTGACCGACGGCGTGGAGTGCGGCAACTGCGCCCGCCATTGCCCTTCGGGAGCCATAATGATGGTGCCGTCCGATGCCAATGACCCTGAATCACTGAAAATACCAGTAGTCAACATATCGCGCTGCATAGGCTGCGGCGCATGCGAGAACCTGTGTCCGTCTCGTCCGTTTAGTGCGATCTACGTCGAGGGACACGAAATGCAGAGAACGATTTAAACCAGTCGCCTTATGAAGAATAACAAGAAACACAAGATAACACGCCGCTCGTTCCTCAAACTTGTGGGGGCGGGCTCGGTGGCTGTGGCTGCGGCATCGGTCGGATGCTCCGGTCCGGAGGGCAAGACCTCGTCGGCCAAGAAGCAGAGAGGGCAGATGACTTACCGCATAAACCCGAAGAACAACGACAAGGTGTCGCTGCTCGGATTCGGCATGATGCGACTGCCTGCCATCGACGGCAACGCTGCCGGCAAGAAGAACGACTCGCCGATAGACCAGAAGCAGGTGAACAGGCTTGTGGACCATGCCATAGAGAACGGCGTGAACTACTTCGACACTTCGCCGTCGTACTGCAAGGGCGAGTCCGAGACATCGACCGGCATAGCCCTGCACCGCCATCCGCGCGAGTCGTATTTCATAGCCACGAAGCTGTCGAACTTCAGCCGTGAGAAGTGGTCTCGTGCGGCGTCGATGGAGATGTACCGCAACTCGTTCAAGCGCCTTCAGGTCGATTACATAGACTACTACCTGCTGCACGGAGTGGGCATGGGCGCTGGTCAGAACGGCGTGGAGACTGCCATGGAGGCTCTCAACGCGCGATATTTCGACAACGGAATGCTCGACTTCCTCTTGGAGGAGCGCAAGGCTGGGCGCATACGCAACCTCGGATTCTCGTACCATGGCGACATTGCCGTGTTCGACTATTTGCTCTCGCAGCACGACAAGTACAAGTGGGACTTTGTGCAGATTCAGCTCAACTACGTCGATTGGCTGCACGCCAAGGAGGTGAATCCGCGCAACACCAACGCCGAATATCTCTACGCCGAACTGGAGAAGAGAAACATACCTGCCGTCATCATGGAGCCGCTGCTCGGAGGCCGACTGGCTACGCTTCCTGACCATGTGGTGGAGACGCTCAAGCAGCGTGTGCCGGATTCGTCGGTGGCGTCGTGGGCGTTCCGCTATGCCGGCAACTTCCCGAACGTGCTGACCGTCCTGAGCGGCATGACGTACATGGAGCATCTGGAGGAGAATCTGGACACTTACTCGCCGCTTGTCAACCTGACCAAGGATGACTTGGAGTTCCTCGAGTACGTGGCGCAGCTCATGCTCAAGTATCCGACTATCCCTTGCAACGACTGCAAATACTGCATGCCTTGTCCTTACGGCATCGACATACCTGCCGTCTTCGTGCACTACAACAAGTGCGTGAACGAGGGCAATGTGCCGTCGTCGGCGCAGGACCCGGAGTACGCGCGTGAAAGAAAGGCGTTCCTCGTGGGTTATGACCGCAGCGTGCCTCGCCTCCGTCAGGCGAACCATTGCATCGGCTGCAACCAGTGCGCGCCTCATTGTCCGCAGGCTATCGACATTCCGTCGGAGCTTCATCGCATCGACGGTTTCGTGGAGTCGCTCAAGCAGGGCACTCTTATTTGATTATAAACCAAAACATTACAAAACGATTAAAATGAAAAAACTTTGTATTCTCGCATCAGCATTCCTTCTCTCTTTGCCTGCTGTCTATGCCGATGAGGCTGTGAATGACACTCTGGTGGATGCAGGGCAACTTCCTGATGCTGTGGTAAACGGTCGTCAATATCAATTCGTCTGTCATTATTATACTACTGTTATGAAGCTTGATGAGGTTGTGGTGACTGGCTCACGCGAGGAAGTGGAGCTTCGTCATCTGCCTTACAACGTTTCCGTGGTTTCCAACACAGAACTCAAGCAGAGCAATAATCTTTCGATTTT
>CAMHCZ010000079.1 GCA_946183755.1 uncultured bacterium
TTGTAATATACAGGGAATGGCTCGCCCCAGTAGCGCTGACGCGAGAAGATGGCGTCGCGGAGACGGTAGTTGACCTTCACGCGGCCTATGTTGTTCTCGGTTACGTATTTCTTCGTTGCGGCAATGGCTTCCTTTATGGTAAGGCCGTTGAGCGAGAAGTCGATGTAAGGCTTCACGCCCGGACGTGGTGAGTTGCTTACGATGCCCTCCTTGGCGTCGTAGCTTTCCTCGCTTACGTCTGCGCCCTCGATGAGCGGAATAATCGGCAGGTTGAAGTGTTTAGCGAATGCATAGTCGCGGCTGTCGTGGGCAGGCACAGCCATGATTGCGCCCGTGCCGTAGCCAGAGAGCACATACTCGCTGACCCAGATTGGAATTGCCTCGCCTGTGAATGGGTTGATGGCGTATGAACCAGTGAAAACGCCTGTCACTTTGCGGTCGCTGATGCGGTCGCGCTCGGTGCGCTTCTTCACATAGTTGATGTATTCGCTGACGGCTTGCTGCTGCTCGGCTGTGGTCACTTGAGCCACATAGTCGCTCTCAGGAGCAAGCACCATGAATGTCACGCCGAACATTGTGTCGGCGCGTGTGGTGAATATTGTGAACTTAACGTCGGAATCCTTGACCGAGAATTCAACCTCAGTACCTTCGGAACGTCCGATCCAGTTCTTCTGAGTCTCCTTGATAGAGTCGCTCCAGTCAATAGTTTCAAGACCGTCGAGCAGTCTTTGAGCGTATGCGCTGACACGCAAGCACCATTGGCGCATCTTCTTCTGCACCACAGGGTATCCGCCACGCACCGACACTCCATCGACAACCTCGTCGTTGGCAAGCACTGTGCCGAGCTTAGGGCACCAGTTCACCATTGTCTCGCCGATGTATGCGATGCGGTAGTTCATGAGCACCTGCTGCTTCTTAACCTCGTCCCATGAGTTCCATTCGTCGGCTGTGAAGTTCAGTTCCTCCGAGCAAGCCACTTTTATCACGCCGCCGTCGTCGCTCTGCGTTCCCTTGGTCTCGAAGCGCTTGATGAGCTTCTCTATCGGCATAGCCTTCTGATGCTTGTTGCAGTAGAATGAGTTGAACATCTGCTGGAACGCCCACTGTGTCCACTTGTAGTAGTCAGGCGAGCAGGTCTTCACCTCGCGGTCCCAGTCGAAGCAGAAACCTATCTTGTCGAGCTGCTCGCGGTAGCGTGCGATGTTCTTTGTTGTGGTTATGGCAGGGTGCTGTCCTGTCTGTATGGCGTATTGCTCGGCAGGGAGTCCGTAGGCGTCGTAGCCCATCGGATGCAGCACGTTGAAGCCTTGCAAACGTTTGTATCGGCTGTAAATATCTGATGCTATGTAGCCCAGCGGATGTCCCACATGCAGGCCTGCGCCCGAAGGATACGGGAACATGTCCAGCACATAGCACTTAGGCTTGTCGTTTATCTCCACGTGGTAAGTCTTGTTCTCTCTCCAGTACTCTTGCCACTTCTTCTCAATCTCGTTGAATTTGTAATCCATTTTTATTTAGTGTTGCTTTTTGTTTTTCGGTTGTTAAAGCAGGCGTTTCAGCTCCGGAATGCGCCCGTATTGCCATAAAAATACAAATATACGTCTTTAAAACTTATTTTTCTGTACCTTTGAGGGATTTGTTCGCCGTGAGGGGTTTATTTGTGTATGATGATTTCTGCGCGGTGATTTTCTGTAAAAATAAAACATACAAAAGTTATGAAATTTAAAGACATGGGTCTCGATGAGAATATTCTCGAGGCTTTGGATTATATGGGTTTTGATGAGGCTACTCCGATTCAGGAGCAAGCCATACCGGCAGTTCTTTCAAACCGCGACCTCATAGCCTGCGCCCAGACGGGAACAGGCAAGACGGCGGCTTTCGTTCTCCCTGTGCTTCATAAGCTGGCGAACAAGCAGGATTCGCACACGAATACACTCATCCTCGTTCCTACACGCGAGCTTGCCATCCAGATAGAACAGCAGATACAAGGGCTTTCGTATTATATCTCGGTCGGCTCGATAGCCATCTACGGCGGAGGCGACGGCATTGTCTATGCGGAGCAGGAGCGTGCTCTGCGTGACGGACGTGACATAATCGTGGCGACTCCCGGCAGACTTATTTCCCACATGGCTCAGGGTTATGTGAACTTCAAACATGTGAAGCATCTCATACTCGATGAGGCTGACAAGATGCTTGACATGGGTTTCGTGGACGATATTCTGAAGATTGCCTCAGCCTTGCCTGCAGAACGCGAGACACTGATGTTCTCAGCCACCATGGCGCCTAAGATACGCTCTCTTGCGCGCAAGATTCTGCGCAACCCGATGGAGATAAACCTCGGCGTTGCTAAGCCTGCCGAAGGCGTGAACCAGAACTTGTATCTTGTCTATGACAATCAGAAAAACGCGGTCCTTCGCCATATCCTCGACGAGAACAAGGACTTCTCCAGCATAATCGTATTCACCTCTGCCAAGGTCATGGTCAGGGAGATTGTGCAGTCACTGCGCCAGCACGGCATCAAGGCCTTGGGCATCTCGTCCGACCTCGACCAGAGCCAGCGCGAGGAGGCTCTGATGCAGTTCCGCGCCAAGCGGGTGCGTGTCCTTGTGGCTACCGACATCATGAGCCGCGGCATCGACATCAAGGGCATCGAGATGGTCATTAACTACGACGCGCCACGCGACGCCGAGGACTACGTGCACCGCATCGGCCGTACAGCCCGCGCCAACTCCACCGGCGACGCCTACACGCTCATCAACCCGCGTGACATGGCGCGCATGAAGAACATCGAGGACTTGATAGAAATGCAGGTGCCTCGCTTGCCTTTGCCTGAAGGATTGGGCGATGGTCCAGCATGGAATCCGCAAGCTCAGGGAGGCAAGAAGCCTAACGGGCGGCGCAACTTCCACCATCGCGGCAACGGTGGCAGACGAGGCGGCAGGCGTAACCCTAAAAACAACGGCGATGCGCGAAAGAAATAGCACTCCGAGGATTCTCGGCATATTGAACATAACGACCGACAGTTTCTCCGACGGTAAGGACTTCCTGGAGCCGTCCAAGGCTGTCTCACACGCCGATGAGATGTGGACCGCCGGCGCATCCATGATAGATGTTGGCGCGGCGTCGAGCAACGTTTCTTCGTCGCCCGTGAGCGCAGAGACCGAGATCGCCCGTTTGGCAGCCGTGTTGCCGGAGCTCAAGCGCAAAGGCATGCTCGTGTCTGTCGATACCTTCAAGCCGGAGGTGCAGCGCTGGTGCTTGCAGTCGGGGCTTGTGGACTGCATCAACGACATTCAGGGATTCCCGTTCCCCGACGTTTATGAGGATTTGGCTGGCAGTGACGCGCGTTTGATACTCATGCACAGCGTGCAGCGCATGGGCTTCGCCACCGAGGTGGTGACCGACCCTGTGGCTGTGTTCGATTCCATGATGGAGTATTTCCACGAGCGCATTGACGCTTTGACAGCGGCTGGCGTAAAGAAGGAAAGGATAATACTTGACCCGGGAATGGGCAATTTCTTAGGTTCTAACCCGGAGACTTCGGTCTATGTCATGCGCAATATCAGACGCATGAAGTCGGAGTTCTCGCTGCCGGTCATGATTGCGTTGTCGCGCAAGTCGTTCTTGGCTAATATCTCGTCGTGCGATGCTGACAAGTCGCAGCCTTTGGCGCAAAGACGTTCTTCGGCTACTCTTGCTGCCGAGCTTTTCGCGGCGCAGTCCGGCGCCGACTGGCTCAGAACTCACGATGTAAAGTCTATTGTTACGGCTCTTGAGGTTGACTCTGCTCTTCGTGGCTGACCTTCCCGGTCTTGAATGAGAAATTCTTCTGCGCCAGGAACGAGAACACGGTCGTTATGACGGTCGTTATCATCTTCGACGGAGTAGGGTAAATGCCCATCACATCGACGAACAGCTTCAGACACAGGTAGTTGATTAGTATATTCAGCCCCACGACCGAAAGGTAGCGCCATAGCTGTGTGCGCTTCCTCAGTTTCGAGCTGCGGAACGATATGTGCCTTGCCAAGTAGAATCCCGTCATCAGCGATACCGGGAACGAGAACGCGAGCGCGGCTATGTGCGGCGACAGCGTCACTATGCCCAGATCCACATTCTGATGCCTGATGACGAAGTTGTAAAGCACGAAGTAAAGCACCCAGTCGAAAACCACGTTGGCACCTCCGCACGCTCCGTATCTGAAGATCTCAATGTTGATGAGCCTTTTGAAAGGAGGGTAGAAGAAGTCAATGACTGTGATTATGAGCCTGTCGAGTGCGTTCACTGTGTGTTAATGCTTCGGTGAGTCAAAAAATATCGCCTGTTTGTATCTTTAAAAAGAAAGAGTTACTTTTGCGTTCTGCAAACGAGTGCAAAAATAATTCTTTTTGCGAATAATCAGCACCTCGTTTCATCCGTTAAACTAAATTAAGAGCAATATGTCAGACGACGCAGGTTTGCCGCGAAGTAATGATAACTCAAGTAAGAGCAAAGAAGAGCTTGGGTCAGCACTTCCTCAAGGACGAAGGAATTGCTCGACGTATTGCCGATAGTCTTGAACTGTCGGAGAGAACCCCTGTGCTCGAGATCGGACCTGGCATGGGAGTCTTGACGAAGTATCTAATCAACAATCCTAACGCCGATTTCACTGTGGTAGAGATAGACAAGGAGTCTGTCGCTTACCTCAATGAGCATTACCCTGAACTCAGAGTCATAGACGGGGATTTCCTGAAGATGAGGCTCGACCAGGTCTATCCTGACGGCTTGTGCGTCATCGGAAATTTCCCTTATAACATATCCAGCCAGATATTCTTCAAGGTGCTTGAATACAGAGACCTCGTGCCGCAAGTCGTCGGCATGATACAGAAAGAGGTGGCAGAGCGTCTTGCCGAGCCTCCTGGCTCACGTACCTACGGCATACTCAGTGTGCTGCTGCAGGCTTATTACGACATAGAATATCTGTTCACTGTGGACGAGAACGTGTTCGCGCCGCCGCCGAAGGTCAAGTCGGCAGTCATAAGGCTCAAACGCAATTCTCGCAAATCGCTCGACTGCGACGAGAAACTCTTCTTCACGGTGGTGAAGACGGCTTTCAACCAGCGCCGCAAGCAACTGCGAAATTCCTTGAAGCCTCTGCTCCCTAAGAAGGACGACGAGGCTGAACCTAAGATATTGGACTACCGACCCGAACAGCTTGGTGTCGAGGACTTTGTGGAACTGACCAACTACGTCGCGAGACGTCAGGCCGACAACCCTCCAGACACTTAACCAGGACGCTGGCCGGTGTGCGCCAATGTGCAGACCTCCAGACTTTGGGATACGCCGAATGTGTTTCCCGTGAGTGAATAAAGCGTGCGTGCAGTGCGCCCGCATATAAGCAAACCTCATAAAAGCGTAATAAAATGTCTGAACTGAAATTGTTCTATAAGGACGAAGGTAAAATCAAGATGTCGCGCAACATAGAGTTGCTCAAGGCCATCCCTTTGTCAAGATTTATTTGGATTGACCTCAACGACGTGGCTGACCAGGTGGAGGACCAGCTTGAGGAATTTCTGAAAATCTACATCCAGGAAGAGGAGGAAATCGAGGAAATCGAGCTTTCCGCACGATACATACAGACCGAGGACACCATCGTGGCGAACTCCCACTTCATGCAGGACGACTACCAGATGGAGCCGGTCTCATTCATACTCAAAAACAACATTCTCGTATCGGTGCGATACGCCAACCTCAAGGCGTTCCACGAGACGGTGCGACGCATGTACGCCAACCCTAAGATGTACGAGTCGGGTTACCATGTGCTGGCGTCGCTGCTCGAGACGCGTGTCGAGCTCGATGCCGACGTTATCGAGGACATAACATCATACATATCAACGCTTTCTTCCACACTGAAAGAAGAGGAAGTCGATGACGATATGCTTATCAACATCAAGGAACTGCAGGAAAAGACAATGCTGATACGCGAGAACATCATAGACAAGCAGCGCGTGGTGAGCAACATGCTCCGCAGCGACTTGTTCCCTCGCGACCTCAAGCCGAAGCTCAGCATGATAATCAAGGACATCAACTCCCTGATAGAGCACACCAACTTCAGTTTCGACCGTCTGGACTACTTGCAGGACACGTTCCTCGGTCTCGTAAACATCCAGCAGAACAAGATAATCAAGATATTCACCATCGTTTCGGTGATATTCATGCCGCCTACGCTCATCGCGTCCATCTACGGTATGAACTTCCAGTTTATGCCGGAGCTCTCGTGGCGCTACGGCTATATTCTCGCCCTCGCCTCGATGGTGGTCTGCGTGGCAGCCATCCTGCTCTTCTTCAAGAAAAAGAAGTGGCTGTAATGCCGTCGTTATACGATATAATGTTGTAGGGGCGAATAATTATTCGCCCCTACGTGCATTTATGATGTTCTTTGGTTGATTGTTATCTATCGATTTCCTTTCGCTCTGTTGTGAGTCTTGCAGAGCATTTGGCAGTTTTCTATAGATGTAGCGCCGCCGTTGCTCCATGCTGTCACGTGGTCGGCATCCATGTCCTTCTGGTCCCATATCTTCGCGTGGTTGGCATCGTGACCGATTGCGCAAAGAGGGCAGTTGGATATGCCTTCGGCTCTTGCGGCAAGAGTTTGCTGTTTGTAAACGGCTCTTTTGGTTGCTTCGTCGAAAATGCGTATGTCAAGCAGTTTTTTGTCGGTGCATCCGCCCAGCACATACTCGAAAATGCCTTTGCGGTTTTTCACATATGGGTCGCCGTAGAGTTCCTGTACTTTGGCGGAAACTTCTTGTGGATTATACGATTTTGAATGATGTTCTTCGTATAACCGTCCCCATTCCAAACCGCACATTTCCTTTTCAACATCAGTGAATACCGATGAAATCCAGTCTATCACCGTCGTGAAATAAGTCTTCAGTTCATTGATATTGTCGTCGTAGCGGTGCTGGCTCATGTAGTCGCCTATTTCCCCTTTGCTTACCCATTCCAAAGCCGTGTGCAGATAGTCCTGGCGGTTCACGCTGCCCGAAATGTATGCGCTCCATTTCTGCACATTGGCGTTCTGCGAATTGGAGAATTCCTCTTTCGCCTTGGTGACGAATTTTCCGGAATAGACGGCATTGAGCAATTCTTGTTCATTCAGCGGTACGCCGGCTATGTTGATTGTCTTGAACCATTCTTTTATCTCCGTTTCTGTGCCTTCACATTCATAAACCAGCAGTTTGTAATCGTCTATGAGCTGTTTTTTGTCGTCAGGCAATGAGGAGTAATACTGCGGCATATTGTTTTGGTCCATAATGGCGAGTTTGCCAGTCACAAATCGTCCGATAGAAGTAATGCGCTGCTGTCCGTCAAGCACCTCGAGTTTATCGTCGCTTACCTTGTTGAAGTAAATCAATCCGAGCGGATAGCCTTTCATCATTGATTCAATGACAGCCACGTCCTTTTTGCCGTCGGCATAGATGTAGTTGCGCTGATATTCGGGTTGGATGGTGAGTTTACCAGACAAACCGAACAGTCCTTTGCCTTCCAGTTCGTTGTACACGAATCCTGTGCAAATATCCTTTACTGTGTATGTTTTCAGTGTTGTTTTCATAATTATTTCCCTTGTTTGCGTAAAAAATTTAAGTCGGTTAGATTTAGCATATCTTTTCTGGCGACACTGATTATCTTATCTGACATTTCTCCAAGCTGTTTGTAAAATTTCTTGCCTTTTTCTATGTCTGTAAAAACTATTTTGTTTTCAAACAGAAAACGATTCAAGCTTAAAAGTTCACTCCTGATTTCGTCACTAATCCAAAGATTGCATTTTGTTAGTTCTGTCATTAGAGCGATATATTCATCTTGAAATGGATTTTGTTCTGTAGAAAAAATAAAATGATATGGTCTACCATCAGAATCTTGCACAGCAGACGAAAAGAAATATGCAATGCGTTCTATCTTATTATAAGAAGAAATCCTTTTATCAAGGAGTTTTTTATGATATTCCAGTTCATATTCAAATTTTCGTTCCCTTTTGAAAAATACTACAGGAATCAGACAAGATATAAGTGTTGCCAAAAGCCCGCTACCTAAAAGTGTAATCAACATATCTTTCATAGTTTACTATCCTTTGCGTTGGATTAAAATGCGGGCATACATAGTCTTGGGAACTCCGTTTACAATTATCACACCTCGCGCATTTAAATCATTTGCATTTTTATATTCTTCTGTTGTGTATTTTTTTATTTTGTAAGGGTCGTCGTTTCGTTGTGTAACTCCCAAAATCTCAAATTGCTCAGGGCAATACTTATCCAGGAATGAGATTGGAACACCCATTACACCCTCGTAATCCGAAGGGATGGCATCTGTGTAAGGGACTTCTATTGCATCGTAATTGTCGTAATGCTGATATTCTTTGCCTTTAATATCCTTATGTCTGCTGAATTTTATGTTGTCTTCCATGGTCATTAATTGCAATGGCTGGTGACGACGACCATGGTCTATATTGGTAAACCAACATGAGTTTCCTAAGCGTGTAAAGTCACCAATATATCCAAGCTTTTCTGCTTCTGCTTTGAAGCTTCCAAGTAGCAATGCGCTAACAAATGA
>CAMHCZ010000080.1 GCA_946183755.1 uncultured bacterium
ACTCCGAGAAGCGAGCCCCAGATGGACAGTGACAGCAGTATTACCGCTGGATTAAGCCCCATCTTCTTGCCCATTATCTTTGGGATGAGGAACATATCCTCGAGCACCTGCACCGCGCCCACGACAGCGAACGTCTCCAAAGCCATGACCCAGAACTGCACGCCCGACTCCTGAGCGCCGACAAACGCAAAGAACCCGAGCACCGGCAGCATAATGAGTTTCATGTACGGAATGCAGCCCGACGACGTAAAGCCCGGCGGCTATCAGCACTCCGACTATCGACGCTATGAGGAACTGACCACGGAAATACTGGTTCATGCCGTCCTCCAAGTCCTTGATAATCATGTGGAACACGCCTCTGTACTTATCCGGAAGCAACTGCTTGAACTCCAAGCCTATCTTCTCGTAATCAAGAAGGATGAACACCAGATACATGAACACGACGAAGAACATGAACATGCTGACAAAGAAGTCGAACGAACCGCTAATGAACGCTACGACCTTAGGAGTGAGCGCCGAGAGCACTTCGCTGAAACCGCCTCCGCCCATCGCCATGACGGTCTCGACATCGATATTGTCCACCCACGCCACCACCGTGTTCTTTATCTGTTCCGGCAGTATGGCGCTGCTTTTCATCTGCGAGATGTAGGCAGTTATCAGGTCGCCTGTACGCGCCACCTCGGAAATGATGGGCGGAATAATCAGCGCGAGCAATGCAACCACCACCAGCAGGACCGACACGAGCGTCAGCAGTATGCTGAGCGGACGGTTCTTCACTCGGCAACGGTACTGGAAAAACTTCATGAGCGGATACATCAGATAGGCAAGCAGCCACGCCACAATGAACGGCAGCAGCACACCGCTAAGCCTATTAAGCAGCAGAAAAAGGAGAATCATGGCGACAAAGCCAAGACACATTCTCACCACACGGTCGAATGTGAATGGAAGGTTAAAACGATTATGCATGCTCTCCATAAAACGCTATTTGTTTTTGTTCACAGCCTCGTTATAGCATTTGCGGCACAAAGGCTCATACTCGGCAAACTCACCTATCAGCACCTTGGCCTCGCTGTCCACCTTGCGGTGCGAGAGATAAGCCGAATCGCCGCACTTCACACACACGGCGTGCAGTTTGGTCACTTCGTCAGCCACGGCACACAACGCCGGCATCGGCCCGAACGGTCTGCCCTGAAAGTCCATATCAAGCCCAGCAACGATGACGCGCAGTCCGTCGGCTGCCAGTTTCTGGCAGACTTCAACGAGGCCAGCGTCAAAAAACTGCGCTTCGTCAATGCCCACGACATCGGCGCCATCGGCATACAGCAGAATCTCGCCGGAAGCCTCGACCGACGTGCATGGCATCGTGTGGTTGTCATGAGACACCAGTTCATACAGAGAGTCTCTGACATCAATCGACGGTTTGAATCTCTCCACCTTCTGACGCGCTATCTCAGCTCTTTTCAGCCGGCGAAGCAGTTCCTCTGTCTTGCCGGAAAACATCGAGCCCGTTATCACTTCTATCGAGCCGCATCTATTATTAGGGTGATTATTAATATCTTTGGTATCCATAAACATCTTAATTGCTTATCTTTGTGTCGTTTTACACGAGTTTATATCACGCTCGGACAAAGGTAATTATATTTATTCATTAATTCTCTTATATGTCTAAAGAAGTTTATATTGCTCTGATTCAGAAAGATATCAAGGAACTTGATGTCATAGCGCAAGGTTTATACGAAACAGATTTTCCATCTCCTACGGTTATAAAATTAGCATCATCCAAGGCGATGGACATCGTTAATAACCTGCAAAGATTATCAACAGTAAAGCAGGAAGAAAGCAAGGCAGAAAAAGAGAACCAGGAAAGATTAGCCGCTGAGGCGAAGGCGAAGGCGAAAGCTGAGAAAGAGGAGCAGGAGAGATTGGCCGCTGAGGCGAAAGCAAAAGCTGAAAAAGAGGAACAGGAAAGATTGGCTGCTGAGGCAAAGGCGAAAGCCGAGAAGGAGGAGCAGGAGAGATTAGCTGCCGAGGCGAAGGCAAAAGCCGAGAAGGAGGAGCAGGAGAGATTAGCTGCCGAGGCGAAGGCGAAAGCCGAAAAGGAGGAGCAGGAAAGACTGGCAGCTGAAGCGAAAGCTAAGGCTGAAAGAGAAGAACAGGAAAGACTGGCTGCTGAAGCGAAGGCTAAAGCCGCAGCTATCATCTCCGAGCACAACCAGCATTCTATCATAGAAGAGAAAATAGGCAATGTGGAAAGCAAAGTCGAACAAATGTCCAAAGACATGGGCGACAGCATGGCGGACAGAATTGCCGCGTCGAAGATAAGCAACATAAAATCAGCCATTTCCATAGCCGACAGATTCCGTTTTCAGCGAGAACTGTTCAACAACAACGCCGACCTCATGAACAGCACGCTCGACCGACTCGACGCTTGCAGCACCATCGAGGAGGCGGAAGACATAATCAACGACTTTACCGAATGGAATCCTGAAGACGAGAACGTCAAGGACTTCCTGAAACTCTTAGGACGCAGATTTTAAAAGATGGGAATGCTGTACGTAGTGCCGACACCTGTCGGAAACCTTGAGGACATGACTTTCAGAGCCATCAAGACGCTGAAGGAGGTCGATGTCATACTCGCCGAGGACACAAGAACATCAAGCGTGCTGCTCAAGCACTTCGACATACACACGCCGATGATTTCGCACCACAAGTTCAATGAGCATCAGGCTGTTGACGGCATCGTGGCACGACTCAAAGGCGGCGAGACCATCGCGCTGATTTCCGACGCCGGCACACCTGCCATCTCCGACCCAGGCTTCCTGCTCGTCAGAGCGTGCGCGCAGAACGGCATCGAAGTGCAGTGCCTGCCCGGCGCAACGGCATTTGTTCCGGCGCTCGTGAACTCCGGACTGCCTAACGACCGATTCTGCTTTGAAGGCTTCCTGCCTGTTAAGAAAGGCCGTCAGACCAAGTTCGCAGCCATGGCGCAGGAGAAAAGAACAATGATTGTTTACGAATCGCCATACAGAGTGCTCAAGACACTGACTCAGCTTGCCGAAGCGCTTGGCGCCGACCGCAAGGCATCCGTTTCAAGGGAAATCTCGAAAATACATGAGGAGACCGTAAGGGGAACTCTCGGCGAACTGGTGCAGCACTTCACAGAGCACCAGCCTAAAGGCGAGTTCGTGATGATTATAGGCGGAGCCGAGGACTAAGAAATCCTCAATGCCTTCTCCACGAGTTTTTCCACCCAGTCCTTGTCTAATTTGCCGCGCAGTATCTCAAACTCACGGTTTTTGCTGTCATCGGACTGGTCTATGCCGAAATTCCATCTGAAAGCGCCCTCATATTCCTTCTGGGCATCAGCAACCACAAGGCGTTTCAAATCATCAACCGCCCTCAACGCGCTGTCACGCAACTCCCGCAGATCGTTGTCGTCCAGCTGCTCCTTGCCCAGCATGCTTTCTGCCACAGCAGTCGCATACGAGGCATTAGCTTCGTCATATTTCGAGGCTATAGCAGAAAGCGCATCACGCAGACTCTCGATAGAGTCCACCGAACCGTCCGCCACTGAGCGCGTCAAACTTTCGATTTCCGCTCTTCTCGCCAACATTCCGGACAAGTCCACCCACTCGTCGTCCACGCCGTCGCATTTCGCAGCATTCAGCCCTATGTAGATTCTCAATGCCAAGTCGTACAGTTCATAGCCAGTCATGGAAGGCTTGCGGCTTATCAGCACGTTCTTGTCCAGCTCACGCCTCTCGTCACCTTCGTCGAGGAATCGCATCAGCCTTTTGTAACCTCGCCTTATCTGCCCTATTGTGTACGGATTGAAAAGTCCGAAGTTTATTATGTCGTTTTTCTGGCTTTCCGCTCTCTTGTCGCGGCTCTCCCACTTGCTCACATCGCGGTAAGTGCCGAGGCTCCTGAGCGACAGTCCTGGCAGCACACGCGAATACATGCCTTCCGACACGAGGTACGAGAACGGAAAGTCCGGCACATTAACCTTGCTCTTATGCTTACCTAATACAACCGAGAACACGCCTATACGGCTTGGCCAAGCCATGTAGCTGTCGCTGCCGAACTTGCTGCCACGGTCCACCACTCCGTAATGTATCGGACCGCTCTTGTACATGTGATTGCTCTGGTTCGAGCCGCTGCCAGCGTTGAACATGCTCAGGCTCGCAGCGATAAGCAATGTGGATTTGTGGTGCGACACGCTGAACGGTCCTGCGAACAACGCCGCCGACTCGCCGTGCATCATCTGGCTGTTGGCGAAGAACACGGAGTCGGTCGCCGCGAACTGCTCGCCCACCTCGCTGCTGTTGCCCACGAAGCATCGCTCTATCTGCGCCCCGTCGGTCACCTGCGCGCCTTCGGCTATTATGAAGTCGCGGGCTATCACGCCCCACGTCACCGAAGCCGGCGCATCCTCGCACGACAGCACCGTGCCGTTTTCAAGCACATGCGCGCCGTTTATCTTGGCGCACTCGCCTATCTGCACATTCCTTATCTCGCCGCAGTTGCTTATCTCTGCGCCATCGCCTATGGTCATAACGCTGGACCTCTGCCGCTCCACATACTCGTCTATGATTGCGTCATACGCCTCGACGAAATCCTCGTCGCTTTTCCAGAAGCACTGCAGATGCGCCAGCTGCGACGTCAGTTTGTTGAATATCCTTATGGAGCGGCTGCCGTTCTCGTCGAGCAGCGTCAGCTCCGTTCCGTTGCCGAAACACGACACACCGTCCATACACAAGAGGCCAACGTTCTTTATCTTCACGCGTTCGCCTATCCTTATCCTGCCGCTGAACTCACAATTGCGCACATCATTGGCGGCAAAGTTGTCAGCCACTTCCACTAATGTCCAGTCGGCGCAACGGCACTGATTGGACTCAAGGATGCTTATCTCCTGCGATGTCAGACTTCGGTATGCCATATTCGTCATTTTTATGCAATTACAATTCGTCTTCGCCGCCCGTTCTCGCTATGTCGGGATACAGGAAGTCGTTATATGGGAATCGCTGTACATGGACAGCCCTTATATGCTTATACATCAAAACTTTCAACTCGTCTATATTATTTCTTTCCTTTGCCGAGATGAACATACAGTTGTCATTCATGTTCGCCATCCATGTCTTTTTCAGTTCTGCGAGGCTTATGTTCTCTCTTTTTATCGGCGTAAGGTCGGTTTCTTCCTTAGGCACATAGCTGAACGAGTCTATTTTATTGAAGACCATTATTGTTGGTTTATCACCAGCGCCAAGTTCGGCAAGCGTGCTGTTCACCACCTCAATCTGCTCCTCGAAATTCGGGTGCGATATATCCACGACATGCAGCAGCACATCAGCCTCTCTCACCTCGTCCAACGTCGATTTGAACGACTCCACAAGGTTGTGCGGCAACTTTCTTATGAATCCCACCGTGTCGCACAAGAGGAACGGAAGGTTCTCTATTGTCATCTTTCTGACGGTTGTGTCAAGTGTCGCAAAGAGTTTGTTCTCGGCGAACACGTTCGTCTTGCACAGCAGGTTCATCAGTGTGGACTTGCCCACGTTGGTGTAACCCACAAGCGCCACCCTCACCATTTTTCCACGGTTTCGGCGCTGGGTCTCCATTTGCTTGTCTATGCGTTTCAAGTCCTCGCGCAGAAGCGAGATACGCGACTGTATGATTCGTTTATCGGCCTCTATCTGCGTTTCACCCATGCCTCGGGATGTCGTGCCTCCGCCTCGCTGACGGTCAAGGTGACTCCACATCCTCGTCAGTCGTGGCAGCATATACTGCAGCTGCGCCATCTCCACCTGCGTTTTGGCGTATGAGGTCTGTGCCCTTTGCGCGAAGATGTCGAGTATCAGGGATGTTCTGTCAAGCACTTGTATGCAGAGTTTCTTCTCTATATTACGCAATTGGCGTGGCGAAAGCTCATCGTCGAAAATGGCTATCTCTATGCCGTTGTCGTCTATATACTGCTTTATCTCCTCCAGCTTGCCCTGTCCCACGTATGTCTGGCTGTGCGGAGTCTGAACCGCCTGTATGAAGCGTTTCTCCGGCACTATCTCCGACGTTTCAGCCAGAAAAGCCAGCTCATCAAGATACTCCTTTGTCCTTTCCTCTGGCTGGTTTGGCGTCACAAGTCCCACCATCACAGCCCTTTTGTCGGCTGTATTCAGCAATTCTTCTGTCTCTCTGTTCATCTGTTCTTCTTATATCGACAAAAAGGTTTGCCCTATCCGCACGGACGGGCAAACCCTTCGTTATTTCATGTTTTTCTGTCTCTTAGTTATACTACTCTTTACGTCTCTTCAACGTGAAGTGACCAACCTTTGGCTTGATTGTCTTGTAAGTCAACTCGTACCAGTAGTCGCCGCTTGGCAGATCCTTGCCGTCGCACTTACCGTCCCAGCCAGCCTTTATGTCGTCATAGTTACCTGAGTAAACCTTCTTTCCGTAACGGTCGAAGACTACTATCTCTGGACTTTCTGACTCATAGTGCCAATCGCTGATTCCTCCTATCTTGAAGATATCGTTAATTCCGTTATCGTCTGGCGAGAAGAATGCAGGAACTTCTATTGGATAACACTCCTGGAAACTCTTGACTACCACTTGAGTTGTATCCTGATGGTAGCACAATCCGCCTGCTGTCACTCTCACTATGAGGTCTTGACTTCTTTCCAGTTTGTCGATGCTCATCTGAGTCTGTTCACCATTCTTCACTGGATTGAAGTATGTCAGCACAAGGTCAGCCTCGTCAATGTCTGGGTCGCCAGAAACTTCCTGAGCGCCAAGGATTCCGATGATTGAGTCTGGATATGTGACATGCTCCTGATATGCTGCAAATGCTGACTGATAATCCTTAGGCAGGAAGAACTCTCTACATCCTGTGTCTGGCTTGATGACCTCGATCTTTGGAGTTGGCACTGCTGCCACAGCCTTAGTCGCAACTTCCTGACCACCGCCGTCGCAGACGAACAGTGTATATGTAGCGCCCTCTTCAAACGAGCCTTCTGTATATGTCTGACTTGTGCTCACATCCACGCCGTCCTTTCTCCAAACGTACTGCAGGTTGCCAGCATCACGTCCTGAAACCTCAGCCGACAATGTCAATGGTTGATACTTACACTGTGCTGCCGCACCATTTATAGAAACCACCATGTCCGCAGGGTCTACGATTGTCAATGTTCCTGACGAAGCAACGAATCCCTTGCCGTCGGTCACTGCTGCGGAATAAGTTCCAGCTTTAAGGCCTGCTACCGCGAAAGTATAGTCATCAGCCGCTGCACCTGCTGTGTAAACAACCTTTCCGTTTGCGTCATACACCTTCAATATATAAGGAGCGTTTCCGTTGAATGCTCTTACCTGCATTGAACCATCCTCACGTCCCTTGTATGAAGTCTGTCCGTTTATTCCGCCTGCAACTTCTGCAACAGAAATCGAAGGACGCTTAGTCACCTTAACATTGAAGTAGAATGTCTCAACACATCCGCCACCGAGGTCTGCGTCTGCCAGATAGTCGATGTTTCCTTGTGTCACATCAAACTTAGCATCAGCAGGCACTTCCATTCCGCTCTCTGCGTCGTAGAATGTGAATGCGTTTGCATCTATACTCAGTCCTATCTCACTAATATGATACTGAAGTCTGCTTCTCAAAGTTGGCAGCACACTCATATTTGCTGCGTTTGGTTCCTGAGAAAGGTCAAGTGTATCGTGGTGCGATGCCAAGTAGCTCTTTTCCAAATCTTCATCTACAACTGGAGTGTAGAAATAAACGCTCTCTCCGTCGCAACCTCCTGAAGAGTTACTTCCGGTTCTCACATCAGCGCCAGCATCGTTCTTGTAGATAACGACTGCCTTGTTCTTCACCTGACGGTTACAACCATATGCCCAAATGTCAGTTCTGTCAAGACCCTTGACCTTTGCCTTGAACTGGATTGTGATCCAGTCATTGGCATTCGCTCCGTCACCTGCCGCGATTGAAGGAATGGTGAATGTCAACGCTTCATCCACGTCTGCGCCCTGGTTAATTATGTTAAATGAACCAGTCTGGATTTCTGCGCCATTCTTATCAAAGAACTTCACGCTGCCTGGAACGAAATCCAAAGTCTTGTCCAATGTATCACGCACTTCCGATGTTCCGATAGATGCCTTAGTACCTACGTTCTTTATTGTAAGTTCGTATGTAATCTCGCCGTCAGGTTTTGTTGATGTCTCAACACTCTTCTTGTCCATAAGAAGAATAGCCTGCTCTGTCTCAATAGCCATATAAGCCATCACAAGCATATAGTTACCATTCTGCTCATCTGGCATCTTTGCTGTTGCGCTTGTAGCGCCAGCTCCCATACTTCCAGCAGGAAGTTTCACGTGGTGAGCGTCGTAACCGAGCGTAATAATATTATTAGGAAGACGAGTTATCTGATTTCCATTCAGTCCTGTCTCTGGATCGTATGTCGTCATCTGGCTTGATACGAATCCACAATATACAGCATCACCACAAACAGCCTTTTCATTACATGCATGAACAGGTGCCTGATCTGTCAAGAATGGTTGAATATCCTTATTTCCATTT
>CAMHCZ010000081.1 GCA_946183755.1 uncultured bacterium
CGGCCCACTAGTGCCGTCGAATCCAGTCTTTACGAAATCTGTTCCGAGATCGCCTTCGCTATATTGATTACCTCGTCCTCCGATGGGTTCTCCTTGTGGTGCTTCGATATCCAATCCAGCATCGTCAACATTTGTGCGTCTGTCTTGAGCAACAATGCTATCGCTGTTATGACTTCCGTGTTCTTTAAAATATTCTTTAAGCCATAAATCAACATCATTTTGACTTCTGATACTTCCATCTTCTATTTTACTTTTAAATCTTTGTATTACATCTTCGCTTAATCCATCAATAGCAACCTTAAATACACATTGAAATCCATATGGTATTCCTCCCTTGCCTCTTTTTACCTCATTACCAGCGTGGTCAACGAGGTATATGTTTTTATCTCCAATTACTATTCCTCTGCCAGCGTGCTCGTCGTCAAGATAGCTAAAGACATCTTCCTTTTCATCATCTGTCAAAGGTACATAATCTACTGCAAAGATTGCATAATCATCCTTTCTCCTCCTGAGGTCTTCCTCCATATCCTTGCTGCCATGAGTCTCAATCCCAAGGTCATTCAGATGGTCCACAAGCTGATGGGTAATCTCGGCACTGAAGTCAACAGCGTCGCCTTCTGTCAGTCCATGCTCTATGGTATATAGCTTGACAGCATCGGCATACAACTATTCTTACTCATATTTATAATATGAGTGTGCTTTAAATTCTTATCTTTGTGAGATTTTAGGGAATCGCTTGTCTTTGAGGCAAGCCCGATGTGTCAATAACAGAAAAACAAAATAGCTACTACAAAAGCATGAGACAATTCAAACTATGGAACCGGATATTCGGATGGCTGGCGTTCGCTATCGCCGCATTCACATATCTCGGCACAATGGAGCCAACTGCAAGTTTCTGGGATTGCCCAGAGTTCATTTCCACAGCCTACAAGTTTGACGTAGGCCATCCTCCAGGGGCTCCGTTCTTTATGCTCATGGGCCACTTCTTCACTCTTTTCGCAAGCGATGTTGAGCATGTCGCGCTTATGGTGAACGCTATGTCGGCTCTTGCCAGTGCATTCACGATTCTTTTCCTTTTCTGGACCATCACGCTGCTCGCCAAGAAGGTGATAACTCCTGACGCTGAAGGCAACTACAGCCTCGGCAAGCTCGTGGCAATCATGGGTGCAGGCATGGTGGGCGCTTTGGCTTACACATGGAGCGACACGTTCTGGTTCTCGGCTGTCGAGGGCGAGGTTTACGCGTCTTCATCGCTGTTCACGGCTGTCGTGTTCTGGGCTATCCTCAAGTGGGAGGAAGTGGCTGACGAACCATACGCCAACCGCTGGCTTATCCTCATAGCCTACCTGATGGGTCTGTCAATCGGTGTCCATCTGCTCAACCTCTTGGCCATACCAGCCATAGCTTTGGTTTATTACTTCAAGAAATTCAAGCCTACAGTCAAGGGCACAATCGCGGCTCTGCTCGTGTCGTTCGCTGTTCTTGGCGTCATGATGTACGGCATTATCCCGGGCATCGTGATGGTGGGCTCATGGTTCGAGCTGTTCTTCGTCAACTCGCTCGGATTGAGCTTCAACACAGGTTTCGCATTCTTCCTCGTGTTGCTGTTCCTGGTGCTCGGACTGGGCATTTACACGACTTACACAGGCAAGCATGACAAACTGGCGAGAGTGCTCTTCGTGCTCGGCGTTTCTCTCATGGGTATGCCGTTCATCGCGGGCAGCATATTGCTCGGTGTCATCATAATCATCGCGCTCACCGTGATGGTGTTCGCCATGAGCAAGCGTTTCAAGATGAGCCTTATGAACACGATTCTTGTGGCTGCTACTGTCATAGCTGTGGGATACTCTTCGTTCGCTGTCATTGTCATTCGTTCGGCGGCAAATCCTCCTATGGACCAGAACTCGCCGGACAACGTGTTCAGTCTTAAGAGTTACCTCAACCGTGAGCAGTACGGCGACCGTCCTCTGTTCTACGGACCATACTACAACGCCGAGATAAAGTGGATTCCTGCCGGTGACAACTCCATCCGACCATCCATCCAGGAGGGCGACAACGTCTGGAGCCAGAAGGAGAAAGTCGATGCCGACGAGAAGGACCAGTACATCATAACAGACAAGCAGAGAAAGTACGAGTACGTTAAGCAGTTCTGCACACTTTTCCCTCGTATGTACAGTTCGCAGGGCAGCCACGTTTCGGCCTACAAGTCTTGGAGCGGCGACGACATGAAGAGCTTCGAGTACGAGAACGCAGGACGAAGCTTCCAAGGCTCAGCCCCTACGTTCGGCTCTAATCTGAAGTTCTTCTTCGATTATCAGATAATGTACATGTACATGAGATACTTCATGTGGAACTTCTCTGGCCGCCAGAACGACATCCAGGGCTACGGCGAGATAGACAAGGGTATGTTCCTGACAGGCATTCCGTTCATCGACAGCATCTGGGAGGGCGACTACGACAAGCTTCCGACTCAGATGAAGGAGAACAAGGGCAGAAACGTTTACTACATGCTTCCGCTCCTGCTGGGTATCATCGGACTGGTTTGGCAGCTCAGAAACGGCAAGAAAGGCAAGGAGTCATTCCTTCTGACCTTCATCCTGTTCTTCATGACGGGTCTTGCCATCGTGCTTTACCTCAACCAGACCCCATACCAGCCTCGTGAGCGTGACTATGCTTATGCCGGCTCGTTCTATGCGTTCGCTATATGGATAGGATTCGGCATGCTGGGCATTATGTCGCTCATCAGCAAGCTTGTGAAGAAGCCAGAGGTCAGCGCATGTGTCGCTTCTGTGGCATGTCTGCTCGTTCCTGTGCAGATGGCAAGCCAGAACTGGGACGACCACGACCGTTCTAACCGTTACACCTGCCGTGACTTCGGCTATAACTACCTCATATCATGCGCGCCTAACGCGATAATATTCACCAATGGCGACAACGACACATTCCCTCTGTGGTACTTGCAGGAGGTGGAAGGCGTGAGAACCGACGTCCGTGTCTGCAACCTCAGCTACCTGCAGACCGACTGGTACATCGACCAGATGCGCCGTCAGGCCTACGACTCCGAGCCGCTGCCTATCTCATGGAAGAGATACCAGTATGTGCAGGGCTCGCGCGACTTGCTCTACTGCAAGAACTTGATAGACGAGCCAATGGAGCTCAAATACCTTATCGACGAGTATGTCCTTAACGACAGCCTTCTGACCGACGGCATCGCATATTGTCCGGCGCAGGCTGCATACATACCTGTGGACAAGAGCAAGTACATGGCTCAGAACCCTTGGGTGAAGGATTCGTCGAAGATACTTGACCGTCTGGATGTGAAGTTGCCAGAACGCCTCTACAAGCACGAGGAGATGATATACGAAATGCTCGCGCGCAACAACTGGGAGCGACCAATCTACTTCGCTGTGACCGTGGGCGATAGCTATTACCTCGGCTTGCAGAACAACTTCCAGCTCGAAGGTCTTGCCTACAGAATCATACCTATGAATGCCGACACAGTATCCAAGGGCGTGAACACCGACATCATGTACGACAACATGATGAACAAGTTCCGTTGGGGCGGCATCGAGAATCCTGATGTTTACCTCGACGAGAACAACCTGCGCATGTGCCGCACATTCCGACTCATGTTCAACCGTCTGGTCGAGGCTCTCATAAACGAGGGAAAGAAAGACAAGGCACTCAAGGCGCTCGACTACTGCATGAAGGTTATTCCAGCCACAACCGTTCCTCACGACTACGTTTCCATCTATCTTGCCGACCAGTACTACCAGCTCGGTCAGACAGCCAAGGGCGATGCCATCATGGCGGCAGTTGCGGACAGCGAGGTGGAGAACATCACATGGTTCAACTCGCTTAGAAACTCAAGCATGAAGAAGTCCGTTCGCGACGATTTGGGTCATAGCCTTGCAGTGCTTGGCTCTGTGCTCAGCTTCTCGCAGCAGCACGGACGCGACAACATACTTGAAAAGTACGGTCCTGTTTATCAGAAGAACGTTTATTAACGGCGGGCGATGTTCATAGAAAGGCCGTTCATATTACTGAAGTTCTATTACAAGGGCGCGTTGTGGCGCATCAGGAGCAAGGAGAAGACCGTTTACGTCACCTTCGACGATGGTCCTGACCCTGACGTTACGCCGAAGGTGCTTGACATATTGGACCATTACGGAGTGAAGGCGACTTTCTTCTGTGTGGGCGAGAATGTGCACAAGCATCCTGAGGTTTTTCAGGAAGTTCTTCGTCGTGGGCATCGTGTGGGCAACCATACTTATAACCATATAAAGGGTTTCGATACATCAACAGGCTATTATATGCGCAATGTGGCTAAGGCGGATGAGCTGATTCACAGCGACTTGGTTCGTCCTCCGTATGGCCGCATAAAGCCGAGCCAGTTCAGGGAGCTGAAGAAGAAGTATCGTGTGGTGTTCTGGGATGTCATAACACGCGACTACAACAGACATCTTTCGCCAAACACAGTATTCCGTATCATCCACTGGTATTGCCGTGGCGGCTCGATTGTCGTTTTCCACGACTCCAAAAAGGCTGAGAAGAACATGCTGGCTGTGCTGCCGAGAGCCATAGAATTCTGGCAGAAGAAGAACTACAAGTTTGGCTTGCTATAAATCCTGCCGATGGAGGAGAAACTCATTCAGTATGTCTGGCAATTGCGCCTGTTCCCCGCGGACGGGCTGAAGACCGTTGACGGCGAGGACGTCGAGGTCATCGACCAGGGGCTGCTGAACACCAACTCCGGACCGGACTTTTTCAATGCGAAGATAAGGATAGGCGGCACCGTGTGGGCGGGCAATGTCGAGATACATGACGTGGCTTCCGACTGGTACAATCACGGACACGACAAGGACGGAGCGTATGACTCTGTCGTGCTGCATGTCGTGCGTGTGAGCGACGAGCGTGTGCGCCGCACCAATGGCGAGGTCATTCCCCAGCTTCAGATACAGATACCGGCAGACATTGAGATGCTGTATGATGCCAACAAGGCGTCGAAAGCATGGGTTCCATGCGCCGAGAGAATCGGCTATGTTGACCGTTTCACCATGCACTCGTGGCTCGACTCGTGCTTGGTGCAGCGCATGGAGACCAAGACGTCGCGGCTCAAGAACGTGCTGCAGACCACCGACGGCGACTGGGCTTCGGTCATGTATGTGTCGATAGCCCGTGCGCTGGGCTTCGGGGTCAATTCCCAGGCGATGGAGGCATTGGCGTGCGCTACGCCCCTGAAGTACATCCTCAAACACAACGACGACATAGACTATGTGGCTGCGATGCTGCTCGGACAGAGTTCATTGCTTACTGACGCGGCTGCCGGTGACGACGCTCTGCAGCAACGCCTTGCGCGTGACTACTCGTTCTTCAAGACTAAATTCGGACTCGTTCCGATGCGCCGTGAGCAGTGGAAGACCGGACGATTGCGCCCATCCAACCTGCCGTGGGTCAGGATAGACCAGCTCGCCTACATCATCTGCAATGCCACTCACCTTATATCCAAGTTTGTGGAGAATCCGACGCTCGGCTATATGCGCGCCCAGCTCAAGGACATAAAGGCGGTGCACTTCGGCGGACAGACTCTCGGCAAGTCGTCGATAGACAGCGTGATAATCAACGCCATAGCCCCTATACTTTTTCTTTACGGACGGAGCCACACAGACAGCGTGCTCGAGGAGAAAGCCACAGCCATACTTCAGGAGATGCCGGCGGAGTCCAATTCCGTAGTCGAGGGCTGGCGTTCTTACGGCGTGGATGCGTCGTCCGCTTTCGAGTCACAGGCTCTTATACAACTCAAGCGTGAATACTGCGAGCGCAAGGACTGTCTTCGTTGCCGTCTGTTCTGGAGTATGCGAAAGGGACTCGCTGCAGGAAAAGAAAAAAGCTGATAATCGCTTATCAGCCTAATCTGTACCTCGAGCGGGACTTGAACCCGCACAATCGCAATGATTACAGGATTTTAAGTCCTGCGTGTCTACCGATTCCACCATCGAGGCGACCCTATAAAATAAAAAAAGAGCGGAAAACGGGATTTGAACCCGCGACCCCGACCTTGGCAAGGTCGTGCTCTACCACTGAGCTATTTCCGCAAGTGCTCGCAAAGATAAATCTTTTTTTTAAATCAGGGAAAAATCGAAATAAAAATAGGTGGAAAATCTTTATATTTGACTCTAATAAAGCGCTAAAAACCCAATGAATAGATTTTCTCGAAACGTGGCGGCGCTCTTGCTCCTCGTTTCTTTTTCTTCGATAGTTTCGTGTTCTAAAAAGAAGGATGTTCAGCCGTCAGCGAAAAGCGAGTATGATGTCCCTGCGGCATTTTCAGGCGACTCGGCATATTCTTTTGTGAAAAAGCAGGTTGACTTCGGTCCTCGTGTTCCTGGCTCTAAGGCACACACGCAGTGCGGTGACTGGCTAGCTGACAAACTCAAGTCGTACGGCGCTGAGGTGAAGGAGCAGATTTCTGATGTTAAGACATACGACGGCAAGTCATATAAATGCCGCAACATAATGGCGTCGTTTGCGCCAGAAAAGAAGGATAGGGTGCTTCTGCTCTCGCACTGGGACTGCCGTCCGTTCTCCGACAATGACGCCGACGAGGCGAACTGGCGCAAGCCTGTCGATGGCGCTAACGACGGCGCCAGCGGAGTGGGCGTGCTGATGGAAGTGGCTCGCCAGTTGTCGGCGAATCCGGCATCTGTAGGCGTGGACATACTTTTGGTCGATGTCGAGGATTACGGCACGCCGCAGTTCGAGAAAACGGAGGAGTACAGCCCTGACACTTGGTGCATCGGTTCGAGGGTGTGGGCGACAGAGGCTGCGGCTAACGGCTACAAGGCCCGCTTCGGCATCCTGCTCGACATGGTAGGCTCGCCGGTGGCTACGTTCCCCAAGGAGATGTATTCCATGGACTATGCGGCTGGCGTTGTGGACAAGGTGTGGACCAAGGCTCGCCGACTCGGCAAGTCCGACTTGTTCCTCGACAAACGCCTCGGTGGCATAACCGACGACCATGTGCAGATAAACCAGATAGCCGGCATACCTACGATTGACATTATCCACTACAGCGAGTCGGGCTTCGGGCATTTCTGGCACACAGCCGAGGACAATATGTCCAATGTGTCGGCGCAGACGCTCCAGTCGGTCGGCGAGGTTGTGCTGAGTGTTGTTTACGACGAAAAATAGAGCGCTATGTTGAAGAACTTTTTTCTTGACGGCAAGGTGGTGGAGGCTGGCTGCGACGAGGCAGGAAGAGGCTGTCTCGCAGGACCTGTTTTCGCGGCTGCCGTGGTGCTTCCGCCCGACTTCAGCAACGCGCTGCTCAACGACTCCAAGCAGCTGACCGAACGCCAGCGCTACAAGCTGCGCCCGATAATCGAGAAGGAGGCTTTGGCGTGGGGCGTGGGCATAGTCACTGCCTGTGAGATTGACGAGATAAACATCCTGAACTCATCCATACTCGCCATGCACCGCGCGCTCGATATGCTGGCGGTGCGTCCGGAGTTCATCATCGTGGACGGCAACCGGTTCAAACCGTATCGCGACGTGAAGTCGCAGACGGTCGTCAAGGGCGACGGCAAGTACATGTCCATAGCGGCGGCGTCGGTCCTTGCCAAGACCTATCGTGACGACTACATGAACGCCATCGACGCCGACTTTCCTGAATATCTGTGGCGCAAGAACAAAGGCTATCCGACGACCGAGCACCGCGCAGCCATAGCCGAGCATGGAGCGTCGCCGCATCATCGCATGTCGTTCGCGTTGCTGCCGCAGCAGCTCAAACTTGATTTCGGAGGTTAGGGGTGATTAGACTTTCACCTTTTGATAATATCTTCTTATAATCAGCATCAGAAGCACTATGAGCAGAAGGCTGATGCATGGAGTGATGTAACCGCCAGTGCCTATGCTGTCCATTTCCTTCATGCCTTTCTGTGTGGTCTCTGCTAATCCGGCTCTGCTTATCGCGAACGCAGCTGTGACCACTAATGCGTTGTTGACAAAGTGCATCAAGGCAGAAACCCACAGCGAGCCGCTCCACAGGAATGCGTAACCCAGAATCACGCCAAGGACGAAACGTGGTAGGAATCCGTAGAACTGCAGGTGTATGGCGCTGAATATCGCCGCAGTGAGTATCACGCTCAGGTGCTTGTTCCATCCGCTTTCGGTCATCGACTGCTGTATCGTGCCTCTGAACAGCATCTCTTCGCCTACGGCTGGTATCAGCGCCAGGACGATGATGTTGATGACGTAGCTTGTCAGCGACGAGCGCTCGAAGAACTGCATGGTCATGTCGTTGGCGGAATCTTCCCATTCCCTCATTAGCTTCTCGATGCTCTCGAGGCTTTCCGGCAGTGTCATGCTTTCGTTCCATGCCGCCAGCTGATTGATGAACGGAATGGAGAACACCATCACAAAAATGGCTGGCAGCACGACTTCTGT
>CAMHCZ010000082.1 GCA_946183755.1 uncultured bacterium
TATGTGTTGGGCTGTTATTTCTTTTCAAAGTGTCTGTAGAACAAAGTAAAAGCCACTCTTTGGGGAGTGGCTTTTATTAATTTTTATAACACTTAATCTTTGGTAATGGTGATGTAACTGCCTGATCTTCTGACCCGGTATCGTCGGAGTCCTTCTGGCGCATCGCCGCTCAGACGGTTCCCCGACCCGTAGGCTACATTGAACACCGAGCCGCACACTGGGCAGACGGCTTGACCAGTAACAAGGCTGTCGGTCACGACTCTCACAGTCCGCTTCACCTCTTTGGTGCAGGCGAGGTCGAAAGCGTAAATCTCGTCGTCTAATCCGTGGTATATGAGTATGCCGGCGTATCCCAGTCTGTCGGTCTGCTTGGTCGCCTTCTTTATCTCGTCGAAGCCGCCAGCCACATTCAGCTGCAGGGCGTCGGGGTCAACAAGCGTGTTCCTTTCCACATACACCGCCGTATCAGGAATTACGGACTTGTATTCCTCGCACGAAGCGAGGAGCGCAAGTCCGCAATAAAGAATGATTTTAAGAAAAAGTCTGATGTTTGTCATTTGTGCTTAAGGCACATCTACAGAGCCTGTCTGAGAGTTAACGACATCGCCGCCGGCATTAGTCAGCTTATATGTGTAGCTGCCGCTGTCCAGGTCGCCGACCGAGAACATTATGCTGCTCTTTCCTGCGCCCCATGCTCCGTTGTATATGGTCTTGACTTTAGTGCCTCCGTTGTAGATGGCGAGCTCATAGCTGCCTGCCGCAGCGACTGTTATCTCTACGTTCACCATGGCTGGGCATGAGAATGCCGACCATGCCTTAGGTGTCAATGTTCCTGAGTAAGAAACACCGGCTCCGCTTCCGCCTGTGGTTGTTATGGTGTAGTCGAGCAATCCTTCTGTTGTTCCGCTTATTGTAAGCGTCTTTGCGCCCATGTTCTTTGTCATGTTTGCAGCAGGAATACCAGTCACAACAACATCCTCAGCGCCGCCGCCCCATGTGAACACGATAGGAGAGATCGTTGTGAAGTTGGACTGTGTGAGGTCTCCTTCGTATGTCAGTGTTGGTGCTGCTATCGGAGTGGATGAGCATGTCATTGAGTATGTGTCTGCTCCTGCGTATGCTGCAACGAAAGAACGAACTTCGTCCGATGTGCGTGGAGTATAGTCGGCTGGGTAGTAGCCTGCGATTGATGCCGGATTCCATGCGTTGCTTGCGTTGTAGTCGTCGAACTTGATTGAGCGCTTGCCAGGGTTCAGCATCTCTGGCTTGATAACAGTGTGCTCAACGCCATAATATGTCATTGTGTAGTCCAGCGGAACATATATCGCTGGGTTTGTTGTCGCATCGTAGTCGATAGGGTATGTCTTGACCTTTATCTTGTCGGAGAGTCCAAGGTCGCTGTAGCCGTTGCCTCTCTGGCGCACTGCGTAGCAACCGCCGTTGCCTGCCGCGTTTCTCTTAGAGTGGCTTATGACAGTTCCATCGCCCAAGGTACTTGTGTTTCCTCCGTTGTTTATGTCGGCTGACTGCAAGTCACCGAATTTCTCTCTGAAAATGTCGTATGGTCTTGACACGAGTATTGGCCACATAACATCGAGGAAGAAGCATGAGTCAACATTCAAGTTGGCTGCCTTAGCCGCCATGATGCCGTAGCCTACGCAGTTGAGAAGGTGGTCGGCGTGGTACTCACGGTCAACCTCGATATGTCCCTTTTCTGCCCACTCGTGCTCGCTCGCTGTCAATGATACAGGACGCTCCCATCCGCAGTTCTCGTAAAGACAGTTGAGGACGTGAGTCTCGCCTCCACGGATACGTGGTGTGCGCTGGTCGGTGTTGTAGAAGTAGTCGCAGTAGTATGTCACATGGCGCGGACCGCTTGTTGAAGCTCCGTCGCTGTCGCCGCTACCGAGGAGCGAAGTCTTCCATGTGTTCATAACCTTACACCATGACAGAGTGATGTAGACAGTACCGCTGTTGCTTGTGAAGTCCATGGCTCCGTCTGGCTTCTCTTTGTTTGATGATGTTGTCGCCCATCCGATAGTCAGGTGGTCAAGCCAGATATTAGTGGCAGCACCAGTTATGTCGAAACCATCACCTGTGTATTCCATCACGGAGAAGTTACGGCACAGGATATTGCTTGAAGAACCCTTTATGGTGAATCCGCCAGTGAACTTAACACCTCCAAGACCTAAAATGGTAAGATTTGTTTTTCCATCTATGGTCACTTTTGATGCGTACGTTCCGCTCTCAAGAAGGATTATCTTGTTGTTTCCTATGGCAGAAGCAAGGTCTGTTGAGTTGTTGACCGTTACGAGCGTATATCCAGCAGGGGCTTCCCATGTGCCGTTGTTGCAAATAGGCATTGCATAAGTTCCTGTAAGTCCGGCGAAACCGATAGGTCTGGAATCGAAGTCTTCGAATGTGTATGCTGATGCAGCCAATGGTGCAATCGCCATCAATAGAGCTAATGTGATTTTGTAAAATACCTTCATATATTATGTGTTTTTCTTATTTCCGTTTTTATGGCACTGTTATGACACCCGTCTGTCCATCGACTACAGATGCGCCGTTCAGCAGTTTATATGTGTACTCTCCGCTGTCGAGATCCTCAGCTGAGAAGAATACCGAAGTCTTGCCTATGCCGAAAGCGTTTGTCATTACTGACTTCACTTTCGTGCCTCCGTTGAATATTGCCAGTTCGTATGTTCCGGCAGTAGTGACAGTCAGTGTTATATTAACCATCTTGTCGCAGCCGCCTACAGGGGCAGTGCCGTCGTAATCCTCGACGTTGTATGTGTTGCCGTCGGTTGATAATGTTCCGACGTATGCCACAGCCTCGCCACTTCCGCCGATGGTCGTCACTACGTAGTTGGCTGTTGTGACGAGTGTTCCGCTAATGGTTGCGGTCTTGGCGCCTTCGTTGATTGTTATATTCGCGTCAGGTATTCCGCTGATTCTCACTCCAGTAGCTCCACCACCCCATGTGAAGACGATAGGCGATATGCTTGTCACGTTGGTCTGGTTCAGCGAGCCGGAAGTCAGTGTGAGTGTAGGCTCTGCGGCAGTGCAGTAGTGCATGTCGTAGGTGTCGGCTCCTGCGTATGCCGAAACGACTTCTCTTACCTCTACGTTAGTCAGTGTGCTGTATCCTGCAGGGAAATATCCTGCTATCGCGCCTGGGTTGAATGCGCTTTCCGGCAAGTATTCGTCGAATTTGATAGAGCGTTTGCCTGGGTTCAGCATGCCTGGGTTTATGACGTAGCGTGTGTCGCCGTACTTGTCGATGTACGAGTAGTCCAGCGGAACGGTCATTGTGGCGCATGAACCGCTTGGGCATGATACGGTGTCGGTCTTCACTGTTATCTGGTTAGGCAGTCCGAGATCGTAATATCCGTTGCCGGTCTGGCGGCAGTACTTGTTTCCTGCGTTTGCTGTTCTTGACTTTACGCATCCGTTGCAGATGTCGGGAGACTGCAGGTCGCCGTACTTGGCTGTGAACTCGTCGCATGGACGCGACACACAGATAGGCCATCTGACATCGAAGAAGAAGCATGAGTCAACCACAACGTCCGAGTTGTTGGTCGCCATGATGGCGTAACCGTCGGAAACCACGAGGCGGTTCTTCAGATATTCGCCATCGTCCTTGTAAATCATGGACTTAGCCATGTCGTACTCGCTGCTTGTCATGTTAGCTGTTCTGCCGAATCCGTTGTTCTCATACAAGCAGTTGAGTATGTGTGTCCTTCCGCCGCGGATACGAGGTGTACGCTGGTGCGTGTTGTAATAATAGTTGCGATAGTGGGTTATGTTTCGCTTTGTAGAGCCGTTGTCGCCGTCGTCCTTGCCGTGGAGCGATGTCTTCCAGTGGTTCTGTATCTTGGTCCACGAGATGGTCAGGTACAGATTTGAGTTTGAGTAAATGTCCATCGCGCCGTCAGGCTTCTCCTTGTTGGTTGATGTTACGTCGTCGCCTATGGTGCAGTGGTCTATCCAGATGTGTCCGCTTGCGGTGATTGGCATTCCGTCGTAGGCGAAACCTTTGACTGAGATATTTCGGATAAGCACGTTCTCGCACGTTCCTTTGATAGTGACTTTCTTGAATGTCACGCCGCCCAGACCGATGATGCTGAAGTTGCTCAGGCCGTTTATCTCAAGGTCGTTTGTGGCATTTGTGCTTTGCTTTCCTGTGCCGTAGGTTCCAGGTTCAACCAGGATTATAGTGTTGTTTACCTTGTGCGAGTTGATTTCTTCAAGAGAAGAACAGGTGTAGATGCTGAATCCGGTTGGTGCTCCGAATGTTCCGTCGGGGTTACAAACTGGGATTCCGTAAGTTCCAGTCGCACCAGCCGCGCCGAATCCCACAGGAGTGTTCTCGAGTGCCGGACGTGTAACAGCGTAGGTGTTTGCTGTGAATGATGTGATTAAAAGCGCCGAAGCTGCGATTATGTGTTTTAAGTTAGTCATCATGTTGTGTTGTTGGTTGGGGAAAGCCCATATCAGCACAAAGATAGCAAACTAAATCCGTTTTTATAGGCGTTTCATATTCTTTTGCACTATGTTTTACAGCATAAAAACGCCGCTTTTGCCTTCGGATTATTCGTTTATAAGTTCCACTGTGTGGCATGCGGCTATGCCGGCAGTCTCGGTGCGTAGGCGTGACGCGCCTAATGAGCATGGCTTGAAGCCTTTGCCCTCGGCGAGTGCGACCTCGTCCTCCGAAAAATCGCCCTCCGGACCTATCAGCACAAGCACACTTCCGCCTTTGGCGCAGTCCTTCAACGGCGTCTTGTCGCCAGGATGGCAGTGGCAGATGAATTTCTGTTCCTCGGTGGCTTGCTCGATGAGCTTCTTGACTGGTGTCATCTCGTTCAGCACCGGCTTGAACGCCTTCTGGCTTTGCTTCATCGCCGCCACGATGATCTTCTCCATGCGCTCGTTCTTCAGTTCCTTGCGCTCGGAGTGTGCCGTGAGTATCGGCGTTATCTCGTCGATGCCTATCTCGGTGCATTTCTCCAGAAACCACTCCATGCGCTCGTTCAGCTTCGTCGGTGCTATGGCTATGTGCAGTCGGTAGGGGTGCGCGCCCACGTTGCTCTCCACCGACAGTATCTCCACTTCGCATCGCTTCTGGTGCGGATTGGTTATGGCCGCGTCGTAGGCGTTGCCTTGCCCGTCCACAAGCGAGATGCGGTCGCCAGCTGTCATGCGCAGCACTTTGACGGCGTGTTGCGATTCTTCCTGCGGCAGCGTGTGTGTCTTGTCGCCGGGCGTTATGTCCGGAGTGTAGAATATCTTGTCTTGAAGCATGGTGGTTACGTTTTGTGGCAAAGATAAAGAAAAATAGCTTGGCAGGGGGCAATAGAAAAGGATGACGCAACTGCGTCATCCCTTTCTCTGTATTTCAGTTTCGTTGAATTACTCTCCGAAAGTGATCTTCTTCATGTCTGACATGTAGCCACGAAGCTTGCGACCTACGATTTCGATAGGGTGGTTGCGGATTGCGTCGTTAACCTGAACGAGCTCCATGTTGTCAACTGAACCATCCTTGCCCTCGTTGTAGTTCTTGCCTATCACGTCAACGTCGATCTTAGCCATGAAGTCCTTCAACAATGGACGGCAAGCGTTGTCGAACAGGTAGCAGCCGTACTCAGCTGTGTCGGAGATGATACGGTTCATCTCGTAGAGCTTCTTGCGGGCGATTGTGTTAGCGATCAATGGCACCTCGTGGAGTGACTCGTAGTATGCTGACTCTGGCTTGATGCCTGAAGCGGTCATTGTCTCGAATGCGAGCTCAACGCCAGCGGCAACCATAGCCACCATCAGAACTGCGTTGTCGAAGTGCTCCTGCTCAGAGATGTGCTGGTCTGTGTTAGGAGTCTTCTCGAATGCTGTCTCGCCAGTCTGCTTTCTCCAAGTCAGCAGCTTAACGTCGTCGTTAGCCCAGTCTTCCATCATAGTCTTTGAGAACTCGCCTGACATGATGTCGTCCATATGCTTCTGATATAATGGGCGCATGATGTCCTTCATCTCGTTCTTGAGCTTGAAGCACTTGATCTTTGCAGGGTTAGAAAGACGGTCCATCATGTTGGTTACACCGCCGAACTTCAGAGCCTCGCCGATGATCTCCCATCCGTACTGAATCAGCTTAGAAGCGTACTTAGGGTCGATGCCCTTCTCTACCATCTTGTCGAAGCAGAGGAGCGAACCTGTCTGGAGCATACCGCAGAGGATTGTCTGCTCGCCCATGAGGTCTGACTTAACCTCGGCTACGAATGAAGAACGGAGACATCCTGCACGGTGTCCGCCTGTAGCAGCAGCGTAAGCCTTAACCCAAGCCCATCCCTTTCCTTCAGGGTCGTTGTCTGGGTGAACAGCCAGCAGTGTAGGCACGCCGAATCCACGAACGTACTCGTTTCTTACCTCTGAACCTGGGCACTTAGGCGCAACCATGATTACAGTGATGTCCTTGCGGATCTGCTCGAACTCCTCAACGATGTTGAAGCCGTGTGAGTAAGAGAGAGCCGAGCCCTTCTTCATCAGCGGCATGATGTTCTTGATAACGTCGTGGTGCTGCTTGTCTGGAGTAAGGTTCAGCACGAGGTCAGCTGTTGGGATGAGCTCCTCGTAAGTGCCTACCTTGAAACCGTTCTCTGTAGCGTTCTTGTAAGAAGCGCGCTTCTCCTTGATAGCGCTCTCGCGGAGTGCGTAAGAGATGTCCAGACCTGAGTCTCTCATGTTCAGACCCTGGTTCAAACCCTGTGCGCCGCAGCCCACGATAACGATTTTCTTGCCCTTGAGAGCGTCAACTCCGTCCTTGAACTCGTCGCGGCTCATGAACTCGCACTTTCCAAGCTGCTCCAGCTTGCCTCTCAATGAGAGTGTGTCAAAATAATTTGCCATGTTTATTAAGTTTATAAAATATTAGATTGTCATTTTTTTGAATGAACACCGCAAAGTAAGGCAATAAAAACGTGCCTTATTATGAAATCTCTTATAAAAAATGGTAATTTTCAAAACATCGTCCTTTGTGGCGCTGTTTATTCCTGCGTTAAGTTGCGGAATTTGAGCGGAGTTTCGCCAGTCGCCTTTTTGAAGAATTTTGTGAAATAAGACTGGTCGGTGAAATTCAGCATAGCGGAAATCTCCTGGATGTCGAGCGTGGTCTGTGTCAGCAGGCGCTTGATTTCGAGTATCAGCTTGTCGTGCAGTATCTCGTTGGATGTCTTGCCGGTCAGGCTTTTTGTGGTCTGCGTCAGGTAGGTGGGCGAGACGTGCAGCATCTCGGCGTACTGGTTCACGTTGTAGTTGTTCTGGTAGTTTTCTTCTATCAGCTGGTAGAACTTCTTCACCAGCAGGTGCCCCTTGCCTTTGGGCATCGTGGTCGATTCCACGGTGTAGAGCTGCGCCAGGTAGGCGAGTATCAGGTTCAGGTAGGCGTGCATCAGCGAGGTGGAGTAGTCGGTCTTCAGCGCTTCGAGCGTGGCTTTCACGAAGAGCGACTCGATGAACGTCTTGTCCGACGGGCTGTTGATTATCAGCGGCGGGTTGGTCTGCTGCAGTGTGAAGAAGAACGGCAGCTCCAGCAGCGAGTTCTCGTTGCTCTTGCCTAATTGGTAGAATTCCGAAGTGAAGATGTATATGAATCCGTCGATGTCGTGCGAGAGCTCCAGTCTGTGCGCCTGTCCGGGCGACATGAAGAACACGCACGGCGGCTTTATCTCGTACTTGTTGGAGTCGATGATGTGGTAGCCCGAACCCTGCTTCAGATACAGCACTTCGAAGAAGTCGTGGCGGTGGGGGTAGCGCACGGCGAAGTGGCGGTTGGCGTCGAACACCTCGGCCTGGAAGGCTCTGCCGCCCTTGTCCTTCTTGCTGAAGCTCTGCAGGCTGTAGATAGGTAGTGAGTTGCTCTTTGGCATGTGCTTGTGGTTGGGTTATGTGCAAAGATAAGTCATTTTGCGGTGTCGAGTTGAGTGTGGCCTCATTTGAAAACCAGGCAATGATTTTTTATGAAAAAACGTAGTTTTTATAATTGTGATTTTTATTACCTTTCAAAGGTTTTTGCGCATGCTGATTTTTGAAGCAAGAGTATCGGGCAAAAAAATGCCCCCGTTAAGGACGAGGGCAGCCTAATGTTTTCACAACGGAATAATCCTTATTGTGAATTGCTTCATGATTTGTATGTGCAAACATAGTGATAAATCTGAAATAACAAAAACATAACAATAAAATACTATGAAGAAAATCTTAGGACTTGACTTAGGTACCAATAGCATCGGCTGGGCAGTGGTAGAAATTGACCACAAACAAAGAATTGTAAGAATAATTGCCCTTGGCTCACGTATTATTCCAA
>CAMHCZ010000083.1 GCA_946183755.1 uncultured bacterium
AAAAGGATGGCGAAGTCGCCATCCTTTTTTATGCTATTTCCGCTTTTATTAGTAAGACGCTTTCATGCGCTCGCTAGCAGAGTAGTTTATCTTAAGTGCGTATGCACGTCTGAGAGACTGCTTGATGTCGGTTATGATACCCATCTTTGTCTCTTTGTCAGCCTTTATCGACACTATCATCTGGCTTTGGTCAGATTCCTTCATGGAGCTTCTTTCTTGCGAAATGTACTCCTCAAGCTGGCTGATGTCGGCGAAAGAGTCGTCCAACTGAAGACGTGTCTCGTTTCCGAACTGGCCAACAAGGTGCTGAAGCGGTTTTCCAACATAAACATACTTCACCAGAGATTTTTTCTCCAGTTTGGTAAGCTCTGTAGCCTCAGGGACTCTGATGCTAACCATGTATGTGACCTCCTTCATGGATGTTGTCGCCATGAAGAAGAACAGAAGCATGAAGATAATGTCAGGCAGTGATGCTGTACTGATTTCAGGAAGCTCCTTGCTTCCGTTTTTTCTAAATCTTGCCATTATTTCTGTCCTCCGTAGTTTTTAGGTTCAGCTTCAGATATCTTCTGAGGATAAACTTTGTTTATAGCGTCCTGTTGCTCTTCTGTGCAAGCTGTGTAGTGCACTCCGAACTTCTCAATCGCAAGCGATTCACGCAGCTCGTTGTACGCTGCAACTAACTCATTCTGTACCTCAAGATATGCTTGGTAGTCAGTACCACGGTCATTTTGCAATGAAATAACGTGCTCTTTTGTTACATTGATGTTTCCAATCAATGGTATGTTGACTGGAGTCAATGCAGGCAGAGTTGGGTCGTTATTTGGGTTCTGTATGAAGTTTTTAGCTTTTTCCTTGAGATCCCTGATGTTGACCATTTGTCCTTGCGCCATGATTTGGTTGTTGCTGTTGATCAGAACAACGAAAACATTACGCTTGTTGACTTCAACATCTGGCTGTTCTGCTCCTGGTGGAAGTGGTGGCGGAAGCTTTCTGGACAATCCGCTGTTCACGTCCATAGAAGTAGTCACAAGAAAGAATATGAGCAGCAGGAACGAGATATCGGCCATTGAACTTGCGTTAATGCCTGGTGTTTTCCTTTTTGCCATGTTTTTTAATCCTCTTTTTATTATTTGTTAGCGCAGGAAATCCCGCGCTAACAATGATTACTTTTTGATTATCTTATAGATGTATGAGCCAACAATCGCCAATGCTGCGATTACGACTAATGTATATACTGTGTACAGACACATGTCGGTGAACTGTGCCCAGAATCCAACGTTGTCTGTGCCTTCGTATCCTATGATATCCATCTTCTCCGAACTACCGATGAAGAATGTGATAATGAGCAGTACAACAAGAGCTGCAGCTGTCAGAAGAGACTTGATGGCAGCCTGCTTGTCAGTCTTGAACTTTATCGCATACTGTAGAGCGACAGAAGCTACTGTGCATAATGCAACACAGCCCAAAAGGATATATACCCAGTAAAGCAGTGGGTTTGTCAGTGTTGGCACTGGGAGCGCATCGCCGGCTACATCTATTGTCTCGTCTCCTGTCATCAGGTAGAAGCAGAGCATCAAGATGAATGACAATGCCATTAAGCCCCAAAGTGCGTATTTTGATATTTTCTGCATAATGTTATTTTTAAAGGTTCTATTTAATCGCTTATTTTCAAGGGGTTGTATTAAGCCTTGTGCTCCTTGTTGTATTTAACAACAATGTCAAGCAATGAAATAGAAGAATCCTCCATGTCGTTTGTCAGACCTTCGATCTTAGAAAGGATGAAGTTGTAGAATACTTGAAGGATGATAGCAACGATAAGACCTGTTACAGTTGTCAACAGAGCGACCTTGATACCACCTGCAACTACTGTAGCAGAGATATCACCTACCTGCTGGATCTTGTCGAATGCCTGGATCATACCGATAACTGTACCCATGAATCCCAACATAGGAGCCAAACCGATGAAAAGACCAATCCAAGAGAGGTTCTTCTCCAGGAGGCCAGCCTGTACGCTACCGTAAGAAGTGATAGTCTTCTCTACAACGTCGATACCCTCGTCGTAACGTGAAAGACCCTGGTAGAAGATAGAAGCTACAGGTCCGCGAGTGTTGCGGCAAACCTCAAGTGCCTTCTCTACACCACCTTCGTTGATAGCCTTCTCTACGTCAGCAAGAAGCTTCTTAGTGTCAGCTGAAGCAAGGCTCAGGTATATAATTCTCTCGATTGCAAGTGCAAGACCGAAGATCAAGCAGAATGCAACAGATGCCATGAAGCCAGCACCACCCTCGATGAACTTCTGCTTCAGAACCTTGTGGATTCCGCCTTCTTCTTCAACATCAGCTGCGTCAGCTGCAGTTTCGTCTGCAGTAGCTGCGGCAGAGTCGACTTGAGCTGTCTCAGCAACTGCTGCTGAGTCTTGAGCTGCAACGTTTGACATACCAAGGGTGAAAAGACCCAATACGGCAATGATTGCGATTACTTTTTTCATTTTACTTTTTAGTGTTTAGATTAATAAATAATTATTTCTGTTTTACTGTTTTCCCCTTTCGCAAATAGGCGCTATTCGCGGAAAGAAGTGGCTTTTGACCATATTGCTCTTCGGCTGCAAAACACGCATTTCATTTGTGTCATTCAGTCCGTCTGAGCATCTCTCCTTGCTGCTCGCACTATAATGCAAAATGCGCGACTAAATTACGAAAAAAAGATAATAATGAATGCTTGTGGGTGCATTTAATGCCATCTTTTTGTAAAAAAATTGCAATTGCCTTAACGGCCTTTTATTGAAACACGATGCCTTATAGTTTGATTTTTAGTAAGTTCACTGCGTTGTCCGTGGTTTTCTGCGCGACTTCCTCAATGCTTAAATCGTAGATTTTTGAAAGTGTCGCAGCGACTTCTGTGATGTATGAAGGCTCGTTTCTTTTACCTCTGTGTGGCGTGGGTGCCAGATATGGCGCATCTGTCTCTAACACAATGTGTTTGATGTCTATGTTTTTCAAAACGTCTGGTAGAGCCGATTTCTTGAATGTCACGATTCCGCCTATTCCTAGCAGAAAATAGCCTAACGATAGTATTTCCTCGGCTTCTTCTGTTGTACCGCCAAAACAATGGAAAATTCCTTTTCTGCAACGACTGTGTTTCACTGCGTTTATGGCTTCTCTGAATGAATTTCGGCTGTGTATGAGCACTGGGAGCGAAAGCTCTGCCGCCCAGTCCAGTTGCATCTCGAAGGCTTCTGTCTGCTCGCGTTCGAACTCCTTGTCCCAGTAAAGGTCCATGCCGATTTCGCCGATGGCTTTGTACTCGCCTCCGAATAGTTCCGTCTTTATGGTTTCCAAATCCGACCGGTAGTTTGCGTTGACTTCGGTAGGGTGCAGCCCCATGGCAGGGATGAACGTGTCTTCGTCGGACTTGGCGAGGTCCTTCAGCCGTCCTATTGATTCGGTGTTTATGTTCGGCAGCACCATTTTGCTGACGCCGGCGTCTTTTGCTCGTTGTATTACGCTGTCCCTGTCTTCGTCGAATTCTTTTTCGAAAATATGTGTGTGGGTGTCTATTATCATAGTTCGGATGAAATGAAAACAACAAACGCGGAGTATATTCTCCGCGTCTGCATGTCTATCTTTTTAGTAATGCTATTTAGCGTTGTAGTTTACTTGTATGTTCTTGATTGTGTGGACAGGGTCGTTGGTGATGAGTTTCACATTGCCGGAGATGTTAGTGACTTTTCCGACGTTGTTTGTGATTGTCACTTGCAGCTTGGCAGTCTTGCCTGCGTCGATTTTCTTTGGCGCTTTCACTTCGATGCCGTTGCCTGTCGTCACCACAGCTTTGCGAATCAGAAGACTTGACTTTCCTTCGTTCTTTATCTCGATGTACTTCTTCACCTTTTTGCCAGCAGCCACGTCTCCAATGTTTGCCACGTTCTCAGCGACGATGATAGGAGCGTTGGCTCTCTGCTCGTTTGTGAACTTCTCTATGATATTCGCTTTTGATCTGATGACCTGCTTCTGGCTGTTCTTGTCGGTTACGAATGTCAGTTCGTTGTTTACATCGCCCCAGTCGTTGATTTTCGTAGCGTCAAAAGTGATAGTCATGTTGGTCCATTCGTTGGCATTCAGCTTTTTAGGCTCTGCGCTTATGTGCTTAGGCAGGTTTACGAATGTCAATGTCACAGGCTCGTTCAGCTTATTTGCTATGGCGAATGTTGCCGACTTGTTGCTGCTGTTGGTGACGTCTCCGAAGTTCACCATGTCGCTTTTTAATCTAATGTCACCTTTTTCTATTGGATATACGTTCTCGATTTTCTGACCCTTAGGTGTCACTGTTCCCTTGATAGTGATGACCTTACGAGGCGCGTTGCTGCTTACTGTGACAGTCTTGGTGAAGGCTCCAGGACGTCCTGCGGTAGAGTATTTTACCAGAATTGTTCCCTTGCCTCCAGGAGCTACAGGCTCGCGCGACCATTGTGGAGTTGTGCATCCGCATGAGGCCTTGACTGAACTTAGCACGAGCGGCTCGTTTCCTGTATTTGTGAATGAGAATACATGCGATACAGAGTTTGACTCTTCTTTTACAACTCCGAAGTCGAAGGTGTTCTCGTCGAATGTAATCTCAGGTCTCTTGTCGCTTTGAGGATTCTGCGCAGAAAGTGACAAACAACAGAGTGCTGCTATCGCAGTTGATATGATTTTGTTCGTCATGTTTATGATTATTTAATGTGTTATTATTTCTTCTTTGGTTTTGGTGTGACCTCACCCTTTATGCTCAAAACAACTTTTTTGCTTGCGTTGCTGTTCACTGTGATGGTCTTCTTGAAAGGACCTGGACGTCCGGCAGGGTTGTAGGTTACTTTCACCTCTCCGTTCTCGCCTGGAGCGATAGGCTCTTTTGTGTATTCACGTGCGGTGCATCCGCATGATGTTTCTACCTGTGTTATGATTAATGGCGCATCGCCAGTGTTTTTCACGTCGAAAATATAAGTCACTTTGCCGTCGCCTTCATTTATTTTACCGAAGTCGTGAGACTCCTTGGCGAACTTGGCTTGTGGTCCAGCAAAGACCATTGCGGTCAGTGCGGCTAAAACTGAAAGAGATAATAGCTTTTTCATGTCTTGTCTTGTTTTTAGTTTGTGTAAAACAATCGCAAATGTATGTATTTAATTTGATGCAATGAACAAAAAAGTTTAAAGACATCCATCCATATACATAATTTTAATATAAACCTTACCTTTGTAGAAAAGGTATAAGCAAGTATGCAAAAACGTTGCCAGATGATGTTAGACAAGGCTTTGTTTAGAAGAAAAGTATCTGAGGTGCAGGATTATGTAAAGGATATTTACCGTGAATTGCACCAATGCCCGGATTTGTCATTTGAGGAAAAAGAAACTGCCGAGGTCATAAAGCGTGAGCTGGACAAGATGGGAGTGGAGCATAGAGACAATATCGGTGGTTATGGGGTGCTTGCTGTCGTTAAATGCAAAAACCCGGAATCGAGATGCATAGCTCTGAGGGCGGATATGGACGCGCTGCCGATAGAGGAGGAGACGGGGCTGCCGTTCTCGTCGAAGAGAAAAGGCGTGATGCATGCGTGCGGTCATGATTCGCACATGGCGACATTGCTTGGCATAATAAAAGTGCTGCAGCAATACAAGGAAACGCTTAGCGGAACGCTTTTGTTCGTTTTTCAGCCAGGTGAGGAGAAGGACCCGGGCGGCGCAAGCCTGATGCTGAAGGACGGTGTATTTAAGGATTATAAGCCGCAGGTCGTTTTAGGGCAGCACTCTTCGGCCGACCATAAGGTGGGCGACGTAGTTTTCGCGCCAGGCATCGTGATGTCCTCGGCCGACGAGATACATTTGACAATATCAGGCAATGGCGGTCATGGCGCTATGCCGCATTTGCTGAATGACACTGTGTTGTGCGCGTCGCAGATCGTCGTGTCGCTGCAGCAGGTGTCGTCAAGATTAGCCAATCCGTTCTCGCCTACGGTGGTCACTATCGGACGGTTCATAGCCGATGGCGCAATGAACATAATCCCCGATAAGGTCTATCTAGCCGGCACGATAAGAACTATGGACGAGAAATGGCGCGAGGAGGCCAAGGCTGCAGTGAGAAAAATCGCAGAGGAAACCGCGGCTGCGTACGGATGCAAGTGCGAGATGAAAAAACTGAACGGTTATCCCGCTGTGCTGAATGACGAAAAAGTGACTGCCGAGATGAAGGAGTACGCCAAGGAAATAGTTGGCGAGGAGCATGTGGGCGATATGCCGAAGAAAATGACAAGCGAGGATTTCGCGTTCTATACAAAGGAATACCCATGTTGCTTCTTCAGATTCGGAGTCAGAGGAAGTGCGAATCCAGACTGCGGAGGACAGCACACTCCGACATTCAAGATAGACGAGAGCGCCTTTGTGACGTCGGTCGAGGTCATGGGCTGGCTGGCTGCCAGATATATGAGCAAGTGATGCGAGCCCTCTTTTTAAGTTGATTTTTTGAAGCCTGTTTTATATATTTGTCATAATTTAAATGATTGCCTATGGCTCAGCATTACGATTTGGACGAACTGGACAGAAAAATCCTTTCGTTAGTGGCGGAGAACGCGAGAATGCCTTTCCTCGAGGTGGCTCGAGAGTGCAATGTGAGCGGTGCTGCTATACATCAGAGAATTCAGAAACTGATGAATCTTGGAGTCATAAAAGGCTCGGAGTTTATCATCGACACATATAAAATAGGATACCAGACATGCGCCTTCCTCGGTGTCGTGCTCAAGGACCTGAGCTATGTGCCGAATGTGATTGAGAGCATGAAGCAGATTCCCGAAATCGTGGAATGCCACTATTCCACAGGAAAATACGCGATGTTCATAAAAGTGTATGCCAAGGACAACAAGGACCTGCTCCACATAATACTCGACAAGATAGCCGAGATACCGGGCGTGCTGACGACGGAGACGTTCCAGGTCTCGCTCGATGAGATTTTCAGCAGGCAACTGAAGATAGAGTAGGACACGAAATGATAAAAAAGCCGGTAGTTTTTCGCTACCGGCTTTTTCTGTTTGATACTTTGGTTTATTTCTCCACTGGGGCTGGTTTGAATCCGTGATGATGGTGGCGGTGTCCCTTTCCCTTCTCTCCATGCATCTTGTGTGGCTTGTGGTGCTTCTTGTGCTTCATCATGTGTTCCTTGCACTTAGCCTCTCTTTGCTGCAGGAGTTTGTTGTACTGCTCTTCGGTCAGGATTTTTTTGAGCTGCTTGTCGTTCTTTGCCATTTCCTTCATCATCTTCTCCTTTGCCTTAGCGTGAGCTTTCTCCATTTTCTTCTTTTTAGCCTCGTGCTTCTTCGCGTTGGCAAGGTTCATCTTGCTGATTTTCTTTTGCTGCTCCTCGGTCAGATTCAGATCCTTAGTCATCTTTGCAGTTCTCATCTCAGCTCTTTGCTGAGGAGTCATGTTCTCGTGTTTCTTTGCGCATTCATGCTTCTCGTGTCCTTGGCATGGTGCAGGTGCTTGTGCGTAAACTCCGAAAGTTGTGATTGCTGCGACAAGCGCTGTAGTGATTTTCTTGTTCATAGCTTTAAGAATTAAGTTGTTTGTAATTATATTCGTGTTTAATTATTAAAGAACAATGCTAAAGTTTCTGCTTGCATATTTGTTATCCATAAACTTCATCACGTTCGTTTTGTATGGCTATGACAAACGGCGTGCCAAAAAACAACGGTGGAGAGTCCCCGAGAGTACTCTTTTAACATTTTCGTTCATCGGTGGCAGCGTTGGCGCCCTTCTTGGGATGTCGTTTTTCCGCCATAAGACCAAGAAACTCAAGTTTAACATCTTGGTGCCGTTTTCGCTTGTTCTGCAAGTTATTTTATGTGTGGTGGTTAAGGATTGTTTTGTGGCATGAATGTTGTTATTATGATAACGTAGAGTTTTTTCTCTTTTGTGAATGCGATATTTTTCGGAATTCTATTTATATTTACCCATTATGACTTTTTAACCATATGAATTTGGCTATGAAAATATTTGCTTTAAACACACACACACACACACACACACACACACAATAAATAGCTTATATACTTTATACAAGCATATAACGGCGTGTACCATATAGGTATGCGCCGTTTTTTTGTGTTATTGGCACAGCTTTTCTATTTGTTTTATCATAAAAATCGCTTGGCTATGAAAACGAAATTATTAATGATGTTGTTTTTGATATCAACGTATGCCTTTGCTCAGAAAAATGTTGCTGTTTATGCAAAAATGTTTATAGGATATTTGTTTGCATTTT
>CAMHCZ010000084.1 GCA_946183755.1 uncultured bacterium
TATTCGACTCACAGGAGGATGCTTGCGAAGGCATACTTGGCGGCAAGGTCAAGAAAGGCGACTGCGTAGTCATAACACACGAAGGACCTAAGGGCGGACCTGGCATGCAGGAGATGCTCTACCCTACATCTTACATCAAGTCAATGCACATGGGCAAGGAGTGCGCCCTGATTACCGACGGACGTTTCTCTGGCGGAACATCAGGCTTGTCTATCGGACACATATCGCCAGAGGCTGCTGCAGGTGGCAACATCGGCAAAATCAAGGACGGCGACATCATCGTCATCGACATACCTTCACGCTCAATAAACGTGAAGCTCACCGACGAGGAACTGGCAGCACGTCCACAGCAGCCGCTCAAGCGCAAACGTGTGGTAAGCAAGGCTCTGCGCGCATACGCACAGTCAGTGTCATCGGCTGACAAGGGTGGCGTTAGAATTATTCCAGAAGATTAAAATTAAAAACAAAGACAAGATAATGAAGTCAAAAGAATTAGCTGGACGATATGCGTTGATGGAATCGCTCAAAGCGGAGGGAGTCGACACCATATTCGGATATCCAGGAGGTTCTATAATACCGACATTTGATGCACTTTACGACTATCGCGACATTTTCAATTTCATACTCGTAAGGCACGAGCAGGCTGCCACACACGCAGCCGAAGGCTATGCCAGAGTGTCGGGAAAAGTGGGCGTTGTGCTGCTGACATCCGGACCTGGCGCCACAAACGCCATAACCGGTATCGCCGACGCCATGATGGACAGCACTCCTATGGTCGTGATAGCAGGACAGGTGGCGTCGCAGGCATTGGGCACCGACGCTTTCCAGGAGACTGACCTCGTGGGCATAACACAGCCTATCACAAAGTGGAGTTACCAGATAAGAAAGGCTGAGGACATCGCATGGGCTGTGTCAAGAGCATTCTACATCGCCAGCACAGGAAGACCTGGTCCAGTCGTTCTGGACCTGACTAAGGACGCGCAGACTGAACTCTGCAACTTCGCATACAAGAAGTGCAGTTTCATCAGAAGCTACATCCCTTACCCAGAGATAGACGAGTTCAACGTTGAGCAGGCTGCCCACATCATAAACGCGGCTAAGAAGCCTTTCGCTCTGCTCGGTCAAGGTGTAATCCTGTCCAATGCGGAGAAGGAGGTCATGAAGTTCCTTGAAAAAGCGAACATTCCTGCTGCCACAACGCTTCTCGGACTGTCATGTCTGCCTTCCGACCACGAGCTGAACAAAGGCATGCTTGGCATGCACGGCAACTACGGTCCGAACATGAAGACCAACGAGTGCGACGTGCTCATCGCCATAGGCATGAGATTCTCCGACCGTGTGACCGGCAACAAGAACACATACGCGAAACAGGCCAAGATACTCCACTTCGACATCGATCCAAGCGAGATAGGCAAGAACATCACTCCTACCCTCGGCATACTGGGCGACATCAAGGAGTCCATAACCATGGTGACTGAGAGGCTCAACGAAGCCAAGCACAAGGAATGGATCGACTCGTTCAAGCCGCTGGAGAACAAGGAGCATGAGAAGGTCTTCGTCAAGGAGGTGGAGAACTGCACCGGCGACATTCACATGGGCGAGGTGGTTGACAAGATAAGCAAAGCCACTGGCGACAAGGCCGTTCTCGTGACCGACGTCGGACAGAACCAGATAATGAGCGCGAGATACTTCAGATACAAGCAGACACGAAGCGTCATCACATCCGGCGGTCTGGGCACAATGGGATTCGGACTGCCAGCTGCCATGGGCGCTAAAGTCGGAGCTCCAGAGAGAACCGTATGCGCGTTCTGTGGCGACGGCGGTATGCAGATGACCATCGAGGAGCTCGGAACAATAATGCAAAGCAACATCGGCGTGAAAATCATACTGCTGAACAACAACAAGCTGGGCATGGTGAGACAGTGGCAGGAGCTCTTCTGGCACAAGCGCTACTCGTTCACCGACATGCTCAATCCGGACTTCAGCATGATTGCGTCTGCCTACGGAATAAGAAACTCCGTCGTGGAGAAAAGAGAAGACCTCGACAAAGGCATCGCCGACATGCTCAAGGACGACAAGGCCTATGTGCTTATCGTGAACCTCGAGGAGTGCGGAATGGTTTACCCAATGACCCCTGCCGGCGATGATGTTACAAATGTCCTATTAGAGAAGAAATAACGACAACCATGGAAGAAAAAACACTATACACAGTAACAATATTTTCTGAAAACCGTGTCGGTCTGTTAAACCAGATCTCTATCATATTCAACCGAAGACAATTGAATATCGAGACATTGAGCGTGTCGCCATCGGCTTTGGAAGGCATACACAAGTTCACCATCACGACATACACCGATCTGGAGACTATACAGAAGGTCGTAAAGCAGATAGACAAGAGAGTCGATATACTCAAGGCTTACTACAACACCGACAGCGAGCTGGTTTACCAGGAAATCGCCCTCTACAAGATTGCGACTGACGCGCTGATAGAGAAAGGCTCGGTCGAGAACCTGATAAGAAAATACAACATCAGGATTCTTGAGATGAACGACACTTGCGTCGTGTTCGAGAAGACCGGTCTCTACGACGAGACACAGCAGCTTTTCGAAGAACTGAGCAAGACTGTGGGCGTGCTGCAGTTCATCCGCTCGGGAAGAGTTGCCATAACAAGGTCGAAGGTCGAAAGACTGTCCGACATGCTTGCCGAGATAGAAGAGACTCTGGCGCAGAAAAAGAACCGCAAAAAGTAAACGAAACACTAACCTGCCATAGGCCTCTGAACACATGGAGGTCTATGGCTTTTATATGAAAATATGTCAGGAAACGTCGGGGTATTCCCTATGGTAATAGAGCCATCGAGATGCGATTTCAACGGAAACGCGCCATTAACCTATCTGTGCGACAAGGCACTGCAGGTAGCTACTATTCATGCGCACAAAAACGGATTCGGATTTGATGTCATGGACAGCATAAGAAAGGCGTGGGTCATATCAAGAATGGGATTCTACATAACAAGATACCCGGCGCACGACGAGCATGTGACATACAGAACATGGGTTAACAGCGTGGAAAGGCTCTTCACAAGAAGAAACTTCGAAATCATCGACGACAACGGCTACAGCATAATGCAGGCGCAGTCGTTCTGGGCTGCCATCGACTTCGACACAAGACGCCCGACCGACCTGACCGAGATGAACAACGGAGCGCTGATGCCGACCATCACCCCAGACAGCGAGGAGTACAACGCCCCACGACTGAGAAAGATTCCTGCTGTGGAAAGCCAGCCTGTGTTCACTCACAAAGCCGTTTACAGCGACATAGACGTGAACCGACACTTCAACAGCGTCAAGTACATCGAACACGCTCTGGATTTGTACGACGAGGAACTGTTCTCGGGCAAGGAGGTGAAGGAGATGGAGGTCGTGTTCCTCAACGAGACTCTCGCCGGCACCAACATGGCGTTCTGCAAGGAGAACGGAGTCGTGGACATAAAAAACGCCGACAACGGAGATTCCCTTTGCCGGCTGTCTTTCAAATTCAGCTGAAAAAAAATCAGTTCTTATTCATTGCTATGCGTGCCTTAATCTCTAAGGTGCGCAGCATGTCTTTGTAGGCGTTGTTCTTGTTCTGCTGCTCCACAGAAAGGTCGGAGTCGGAATTGCCGCCCCACCTTCTGCACAAATACAGCGACTCGAATATCCTGCCCAATTTCCACTCCCTGCACATGCGCAGACCTACGGCATAGTCCTCGCCATAGCTCGTGTTCGGGAAGTTTATCTCTCGGAGCAGCGGAGTGTAGAACGCTCTCGGAGCGCCAAGTCCGTTGATTCTCAAGGCATTGTTATGTCCGTTATCGTCGGTCCATTCCTTGTGGTCTATGAGTCCAGGAGGCAGTATGTTCATGTCGAAATCTGTCAACGTATATGAACCTATGAGCATGGCGCATTTGTTTGCGTAGAATCCGTCAACGACCTTCTGCAAGGTGTTTTCCGAAGAATAGACGTCGTCGCTGTCAAGCTGCACAGCGAACATTCCGCACTTATCGGAATGAACAGCCACATTCCAGCATCCGCCTATGCCGAGCGTTTCCGACTCCGGCACGATGTGCACCACCCTGTCGTCTGCCGCCGCCAACGACTCCAGTATCTGCGAAGTCGAGTCGGTCGAGTGATTATCCACAACAATGACATTGAACTTGAAGCCGGTCTTCTGCGACAGAGCCGATTTCACAGCGTCGGCAACCGTCTTTTCACGATTGCGCACCGGTATCACCACCGAAGCCGTAAACTCGAAATTATCAGCATCAAAATCGACATTCTGCGTTCTCGGACTGAGGTACGCGCCAATCCTACGCAAATGGTCGGTGCAAACAGCCTCCATCTCTTTCTGGATTTCAGCGTTCTTCTGCTTCACATAGTCGAACTGCTTCTCGCCGCTCTTCCTGTTGTCGTCCTTGACCGACACATACAGTGGCTCACGGAGATGAAACGGCAGGGTGACTCTGCTCAACGCGAGCTTCAGACTGTAAAGCGCGCCGAACTCCAGTCCCGGCAAGACCTCACGAGCCGCCGCCTTCAACGACTCCGCATCAAAGAGCATCAGGTCGCCAAACGAGAAATCGTCACGGACACTGCCCTGCTGATAATCGATATTCGGAACGATGGAAACCTTGCCGCCGTCCGACATGTAGAAGTCGGAGTAAACAAACGACGCGCCCGAATATTCCTTCGCCTGAATGAACCTCAGCACCGACTCGTCTGATATTTCCGGCTGCTTTTCCGATGTGTAGAGAAACACATACTGGCTCGAAACGCCGTCAATCAGCTTCAGCAAAGTCTCTGTGGAAACGTGTTTCCCTACATGTGCAAATGTGAAATCCTTTTTCATAAGTCTTATGCTATTTCAAGATCCAGCTTGTCGGCCTTGTAGTCGTTATATAGCGCCGAAAGCCTCGCTAAGAACTTCGTGATTACGCCCAGCGCCTCCGATGTCTGCTCCGTCACCTTCTCCCCCTTCAGCCTCAGCACGAGTATGCCGTAAAGGAATGACAGCGCCACCTCCATGTCGTTCGCCTCGGGGTTGTTCTCCTTGGCTCTGAGCTCCGAGATGAAAGGCAGCGCCTTGTAGTACGAAGCCGTGTACTCAGGATACTTCATCGACATGAGCAGCGTCTTGTGCAGCGTGTTCAGTTCGTTCAGAGTGTTGGTCACCATCTGCAGGTGGCCTTTCTCCTTCACGCCCTCCATGCGCATCATGTCTATCAGGCTCTCGTACCACTCTGTCAGCTGTCGCCTTTTCTCGTCGTCGAGCTGGAATCTTGATATTATGTTGGTCTTTATCTTGTCTATGTCAAACTGGAATGTCCTGATTATATCCTCTATCTGCCACATGTAGAGTATATACTCGGATACATTCTCTTTCTTTTTCTGCGATGCTATGAACATACCTTTATTATATATTATTTGGAGCGTTTACGAAATCCATGTCAACCTCGTCGTCGTCATCATCGTCGAAATTCCAGTCCTCATCTATGAAATACATTTCCTCGGCGAAGTCGTCGATGTCACGCCTTTCCTTCTTGGTCGGTCTGCCCAGACCCTTCTGACGACGGGAGCTTGCCGCGAGTTTCTGCAGTTCAATCAGCTCCAGCTGGTCTTTCGTTGTCACGTTAAGCATGAAGTCGGGCACCAGCTTCGCGCCCATCCTGTTGTGCGCCAAGGCAAGCACCTTGAACGAGCATGTCACAGGACCTTTCTTTATGCCTATCACATCGCCCACCTTCACCGTGCGCGACGGCTTGGCGAAAGCGTTGTCCACCAGGACCTTGTTCTTCTTGCAGGCATCTGCCGCCTTGCTTCTGGTCTTGAACAGGCGCACCGCCCACATCCATTTATCTATTCTGACTTCCGACGGCATAGGGCTATTTGTTGTTAAACTGGTTCATAGTCGTCTGTATGCCTGCCAGACAGAAGGATGTTATCATGTCGCCGGCTATCTCCAGACGGGCTGGCAACTGCTCCTGCTGCTCGCTTGTGAAGTTGCCCAGCACATAGTCTATCTGACCTCCGCGCGGATAGTCGTTGCCCAGTCCGAACCTCAGTCGCGCGTATGCGTCGGTCTTCAGCAGTTCCTCTATATTCTTCAGCCCGTTATGTCCGGCTGCCGAGCCCTTGGGCTTCAGTCTGAGCGCGCCGAACGGCAACGCCAGATCATCCACTATCACAAGAAGGTTCTCCAGCTGGATATTCTCCTTCTGCATCCAGTATCTGACCGCGTTTCCTGAAAGGTTCATGAACGTATTGGGCTTCAGCAGGATGATTTTCCTGCCCTTCACCGACACTTCCGCCGTAGCGCCGTATCTCTGCTCGGAGAAGAACACGCCGTTTCTTCGCGCGAAGTCGTCAACCACCATGAATCCGGCATTGTGTCTCGTGCCTTCATACTCTGCGCCGATATTCCCTAAACCCACTACCAAGTACTTCATTTCAATTCGTTTTTCTGTCGTGTGCTATAAAAAAAAGAACTGTCCGCAAATATAACAATTACGGACAGTTTTCTTATGTCAATCTAATGATTTGACTTATTTTGCTGCTGCGGCTGCAGCTGCTGCAGCTGCGGCTGCCTGACGAGTTGCCTTAACTGTAGCAACAACGTTCTCTGCTGCGGATACGAGCTCAAGCTTGTCGTAGCTGAGGTCCTTAACCTTGATAGCCTTGCCGATGTTCAAAGAAGTAACATCAACTGTCAAGAACTCAGGTATGTCGTTGTACAAGCCCTTAACCTTCAGATATCTCAAGTTCTGGATGAGCTTACCACCGGCCTTAACACCTTCTGCGTGTCCGTCGAGACGTGCAGGAACTGCCATAACTACTGGCTTGTTCTCTGTTACCTCAAGGAAATCGATGTGAAGCAGACGGTCTGATACTGGGTGGAACTGAAGCTCCTTAAGTATTGCCTTGTGAGCCTTGCCGTCGATTGTCAGCTCTACAACGAAGATCTCTGGAGTGTAGATCAACTTGCGAACTGCGTTTGCATCTACTACGAAGTTGATGTTCTTGTCAAGACCGTAGATGTTGCAAGGCACCTGATTCTGCTTGCGAAGCTCGCGTGTAGCCTTCTTTCCAAGCTCTTTTCTCTCTGTTCCTGATAACTGGAATGTTTTCATTTTTGAAATTTTGTTTTTGTGTTACTCAAATTTAAGTGAAAGATGTTAATCGCTTAATTCCCATCACACTTATACTTTGCTTTTTGCAAAGCGGTGCAAAGGTAATAATTTTCTTGACAATACAAGTTGACTCACATGGTTATTTTTTGTTTCTTTGATGTTGGCAATTATATAGATCGAAGACATGATAATCATAGCAGACAGCGGATCCACTAAGACACACTGGGTGGCGATTTCCAGCAACGGAACGAGGACAGACATCATCAGCTCCGGCATCAACCCCTACTACCAGTCGCAGGAGGACATCGCAAGCGACATCCGCGACAACGTGAAGCTCGACACCTTCGGCGAGTCAGTCGAGGTCTTCTTCTATGGAGCAGGATGCGCCAACGACGAGAAAAAAGCCATCGTCAGAGACGCCATCACCGCCAACTACCCGACGGCTGTGTGCCACGTGGAAAGCGACCTCACTGGCGCATGCCGCTCGCTGCTGCAGCACGATGCCGGCATAGCGTGTATCCTGGGCACAGGCTCGAACTCATGCTACTACGACGGCAAGAACATCGTGAAAAACGTATCTCCGCTCGGATTCATCATCGGTGACGAAGGCAGCGGCGCTGTAATAGGCAAGACCTTCATCGGCGACCTGCTGAAAAAGCAGACGACCGCTGAGATTGAGGAGCTTTTCAGCAAGGAATACACCTACTCCGCTGGCGACATCGTCGAAGCCGTTTACCGCAAGAGCTTCCCGAACCGCTTTCTCGCGCAGTTCACAAAATTCGTCGCGCACGCATTAGAGAATTGTCACGACGAAGCCAGCATCAGATACATAGACAACCTGCTGGTGACGTCGTTCCGCGCCTTCTTCATACGCAACGTCAGCCAATACGACGGCAAGAGCGCCAGCTTCGTAGGCTCGGTGGCACACGTTTTCCGCAAGCAGCTCACACAAGCCGCCCACGACTGCGGATTCACCATCGGCACTATCGTGCAAGACCCTATGGAGGGACTGATAGCATACCACACGGCATTAGGTATCAACACTTTCCCATAAGACAGGT
>CAMHCZ010000085.1 GCA_946183755.1 uncultured bacterium
GCCGACCCTCTGCTTGTAAGGCAGATGCTCTGAACCAGCTGAGCTAAACGCCCTTACTTAAAAGTGATGCAAAGATACGGCTTTCTTGCGTAAAAACAAGTCCTTGCACGATTTTTTTCCAAAAATCTTAAATCTTCACTCTTGTTTTCTTCTTCAGCACGAAGTCGCGGCCAAGGTAACGCTCCTTTACGATAGGGTTTTCCGCCAGTTCGTCGGCAGTGCCCTGGAAGAGCACCTTGCCCTCGAAGAGCATGTAGGCGCGGTCGGTGATGGAGAGCGTCTCGTCCACGTTGTGGTCGGTTATCAGGATGCCGATGTTCTGGTCCTTGAGCGTCCAGACGATGTCCTGGATGTCCTGCACAGCGATAGGGTCAACGCCGGCGAAAGGCTCGTCCAGCATTATGAACTTAGGCTCGATGGCGAGGCAGCGCGCAATCTCGGTTCTACGGCGCTCGCCTCCGGAGAGCTGGTCGCCGTTGCTCTTTCTCACCTTCTGCAGCGAGAATTCCTCGATGAGCTGCTCGAGCTTCTCCTTCTGGTACTCCTTGGAGAAGTTGGTCATCTCCAGCACGCCCTTGATATTGTCCTCGACTGTGAGTTTGCGGAAGACCGACGCTTCCTGCGCCAAGTATCCGATGCCCTTCTGCGCACGCTTATAGACAGGCAGCGAGGTTATGTCCTCGTCGTTGAGGAATACTTTACCCTCGTTCGGTATCACGAGTCCTACGGTCATGTAGAAAGTCGTAGTCTTGCCGGCTCCGTTAGGTCCGAGCAGTCCGACTATCTCGCCTTGTTTCACGTTTATCGAGACTTTGTTGGCTACGGTTCTTCTGCCGTAACGCTTAACCAAATCCTCGGTTCTCAACACCATTCCTTCGTTTTCCATAATGGTCTGTTTTTCTTAAAATCAATCTTCGGTAATTATCTCGCCGCCGCCGATGCAGATGCGCGCCTCAGGGTCATAGACCGTGGCGAACTGCCCTGCGGCTATGCCTTGCTGCTTGTGCTCGGCTCTTATTCTGTAAATGTCGCCTATCTTCTCCAGCGTTCCGTCGGTGAAGTCTGGCGTGTGTCTTATCTTGAACTTGCATGGCACTCGCTCGCCGTTCTCCACTCCGCTCAGTGTGTAGAATCCGGCTATGTTGTTGAATCCCCTGAGGTTCACCACGTTGCCGTACTGCGTCTCCGGGTCATAGCCCTGCGAGACGTATATGACATTCTCCTCCACATCCTTTTTCACCACGAACCAAGGTCCGCCGCCCAGTCCGAGCCCCTTGCGCTGCCCTATGGTGTGGAACCAGAACCCCTTGTGCTCGCCTATTATCTTGCCGGTCTCCAAGCACACGATTTTGCCCTTCTTCTCGCCGAGATACCTTTTTATAAAGTCGTTGTAATGAATCTTGCCGAGGAAGCATATTCCCTGACTGTCCTTTCTCGTGGCAGAAGGCAGGTGCGCCTCTGTGGCTATCTTTCTGACCTCGTCCTTCATCATGTGTCCGATGGGGAACATCGAACGCGCGACCTGGCTGCCGGACATCTGCGAGAGGAAGTCGGTCTGGTCCTTGACGGGGTCGGGCGATGTGGAAAGGTAGATTCTGCCGTCAATCTCGGTGGTTGTGGCATAGTGTCCTGTCGCTATCTTGTCGAACTCGTGTCCCCACTTGCTGTCGAAGTAGCCGAACTTTATCATCTTGTTGCACATCATGTCGGGGTTGGGTGTCAGTCCCTGACGGACTTTCTCGATGGTGTACGCCACCACATTGTCCCAGTACTCCTCGTGCAGCGACACCATCTCGACCTTCAGCCCGTAGTGCTTGCCGAGCCATGTCACGATGGTCATGTCGTCCTCAGCCGGGCAGTCGATGTAGCCGTGCTCGTCCTCCATGCCTATCTTGATGTAGAACAATGTAGGTTCGTACCCCTGCTCTTTGAGCAAGTGCACTGCCACGGAGCTGTCCACTCCTCCCGATGCCAATACCGCTATGTCCATTTCTTTCCGTTGCCGCCCTTGTAGAGCGATGCAAATATAGTTATTATATCTTATGTCTTAAACCTCCAAGAGCGAGCTGTCGCCGTAGCTCAGGAATCGGAATCCGTGGCTGAGCGCATAGTCGTAAACCCTGCGCCAGTCGCCTTTCAGGTATGCCGATATGAGCAGCAGCAGTGTGCTTTTAGGCTGGTGGAAGTTGGTTATGAGCCTGCCCACGACCTTGAACTCGTAGCCCGGCGCTATGATTATCTGCGTTGATGTTATCAGCGTGTCCATGCCGTGGCGGTCGAGGTAGTCGATGATGCAGCCGAGAGCCTCGCCGGCGGTTATGTCCACGTCGTTGCCGTAGGGTGTCCACTGCCCCACTTTCAGGTCGTCAAGCGCGGCGTCGGGGTGCTGGCTTATGTATTTGCCTATGTAATAGAGGCTTTCGAGCGTGCGGACAGATGTCGTGCCTACTGCTACGATATGTCCGAGTTTTTTCTTAAGATGCTCTATCGTGCTCTTTCTCACCGAGATAACTTCGGAGTGCATAGTGTGGTCCTTGATGGTCTCGGACTTCACTGGCTTAAACGTTCCTGCGCCCACATGCAGCGTAAGTTCCTCCAGTTCAATGCCATTGCCTCGGCAGTCGCCCATCACCTTCTCGGTGAAGTGCAGTCCGGCAGTCGGCGCAGCCACCGAGCCTTTTATCTTGGAATAGACGGTCTGGTAGGTCGTCTTGTCGCTCTCCTCGGTGTGGCGGTGCAGGTACGGCGGTATAGGCAGTTCGCCGCACTGGTCAAGCACATCGGCGAAGGTCATGGTCTTGTCGTCCCAAATCAGCCTGATGATGGACGTCTCGCCGTTATTCTCAATGCGTTCGGCGTGCAGTCCCGGGTGCTGTGTGGAGTTCAGCAGCCCCTCCTTCCATTTGTTGGAGTTGCCCACAAGACATTTCCACTCGCACTCGCCCGTCGTCTGGAACGCCTGAGCGTAGTCGCGCGGATTGTGCGGCTCAAGGCAGAATATCTCCACATGACCGCCAGTGGCCTTCTGAAAGAACAGTCTGGCTTGTATCACCCTTGTGTTGTTGAACACGAGGAGCGAGTCCTGCGGCAGTATCTCAGGCAGTTCGTAGAAGCGCCTTTCGGTTATGTCGCCCTTGTTGTAAACGAGCAGTTTGGAGTGGTCGCGCTCCTTGAGCGGGAATTTGGCGATGCGTTCGTCAGGCAGCGGATAGTCGTAATCCTCTATCCTTATATCTTGTGTGTCCTTAAGCATTTATGCGATTGTAATTGAAGACAAAGTTAATAAATTTGCATGAGCGATTGCCATCAGGGCGATTGCCGGGTTAAATATTAATATTCTTTTGTTATGATAAAGATAGGAGACAAAGTCAGATTTCTAAACGCCGTAGGTGGCGGCAAAGTCGTAGGTTTTCAGGATAAGAACATAGTGCTGGTGGAGGAAGAGGACGGATTCGAGACTCCGGTGCTGGCCAACGAGATAGTCGTGGTGGAGGCTGGCGACGACATGGCGAAGGCGATGAGCAAGGAGGAGAAGAAGAAAAGCGCCGGCACGACGACACAAAGCCTGCACGCCGCCATGAACCAGGGACTCGACGACGAGGACGAAGCCGAGATAAAGACATCAACCAACACAAGAAAGACTGACGACGAAGCCCCATACTTCACCGACGACCTCGACTCGGCCGACGGCGAGAAGATAAACATCTCGCTCGCCTTCATGCCCGTGAGCGAGGACAAGCTGCAGAACACCGACTTCGACCTCTACCTGATAAACGACGACAACTACTTCGTGTCGTTCTTCATCTCCACAAAGGACGACTCGTCGTTCGAGAACGAGGAGGAACGATGGACACTGAGAGAGCAAGGCACCGTAGAGCCGCACACCAGACTGCTGCTCAACCGCATAACCAACGGACACGCCGGCGACTGGGAGCGCATCAACGTGCAAGCCATCGCATTCAAGGACAAGCGCTCGTTCGTGCAGAAGCCGGCATTCAACGCCAGCCTGCACCTGTCGCCCACAAGGCTATACAAGCAGAACGCATTCACAGCCAACGACTACTTCGACCGCAACGCGCTGGTGCTCGCCGTGGTGAAGGACGACAGGCAAGCCGCGCCGACAGCCATCAGCGCCGAGAGCATAGAGGAAGCCATCGTGACCAAGCCTGCGGAGAAAACCCCTGCGCTGAAGACCAGAATCGAGAAGAAGGAAAAGAAAGACGACATCCTGGAGATAGACCTGCACATAGACAAGCTGCTGGACGACACCACCGGCATGCAGCCCAAGGACATACTCGACTACCAAGTATCCAAGTTCCGCCAGACCATGGAGGCGCACAAGAAGGAGAAAGGCAAGCGAATCGTCTTCATACACGGCAAGGGCGAAGGCGTGCTGCGCAAGGAGCTATGGAAAAGGCTCACGCTCGAATACCCAAGCTGCGACAAACAGGACGCGTCGTTCCTGCGCTACGGTTTCGGAGCCACGATGGTGACGATCGGGTAAGGAAAAAGAACATGTTTTCAAACATAAAACGCAACACTCGCAAATGTTGCGTTTTTTCTTTTTTATAAATAACTTGTCCGCATTGATAACTATCAAAAAATCAATGCATAACCACTATAAAAAGGACAATTTATGAAAAAGACGAGACTTTGGATACTCGCAGCCATCATCACTTTGGGCTGCATCAGCGTATTGCCGGCGTGCAACGACGCCAATGCCGACAACGACAGCGACAAACTGCCGCAAGTGAAAAGCACCGAACTGATACGCACATCGCAAAGCTGGGACGGTGTGGACCTGCCCGACTACCCCGATGGCCGTCCGGAGCTCGTGACGGTGAAGTATGAGTTCCCTGCCGGACAGAAATTGGGATGGCACCACCACCCTTCTATGAACTTCGGCATACTCGTGCAGGGCGAACTGACCATCATCGACCAGGAGGGCAACGAGAAGGTCGTGCATGAGGGCGAAGCCGTAGTGGAGATGGTGGGAACGGTGCACCACGGCGAGAACCGCGGCAACAAAACGGTCATACTCTACATGTTCTACCTCTCGCAGAAGGATGTGCCTCTGGCTGTACAGCACCCCGACATTCCATTAGACTGACGAAGAAAAGGAGCGACACTCACTTATAAATTCTTCAAATTGCTCTAATTTTGTAAAAAACAAAGTGAAATGAAGAAGCTGAAACTATCTCTGACCACGCAGATAAGCATTGCTCTTGTGCTGGCGGTCATTGTCGGAATCCTGCTGCAAGACTATCCGCAAGTAGCGAATGACTACATCAAGCCGTTGGGCGTCATATTCCTCAACCTGCTGAAGTTCATCGTGGCGCCGCTGGTACTGCTGTCCATCATGTCCGGCATCCTGTCGATGAACGACATGAGCAAGCTGGGGAAACTGGGTGTGCGCTCCGTTTTCTATTTCACCCTCACCACAATCATAGCCGTCACGATGGGACTGGTGATATCCACCTTTGCCAAAGAGTGGATACCTGCCGTCAGCATCAACACGGACGGCAGCGCCGCGAGCAATGAGAATTTCACCGCGCCAACGTTCATGGACCAGTTTGTCAACATGTTCCCCAACAACATCCTGACGCCGTTCAGCAGCATGGCTATGATTCAGATTATCTTCATCGCAGTGGTGTTCGGCGTGGCGATAGTGCATATCGGCGAGGACGGAGAGCCGATAAGGAAACTCACCTTCAGCCTCAACGACATCGTGAGCAAGGTGCTGTCGTACATCATTTCATTAGCGCCATTCGGCATATTCTGCATGCTCACTCCGGTCGTCGTCAACAACGGTCCGAGCGTGCTGGGCACTTATGCCGGACTCGTCGCGCTGGCGTACTTCTGCTTCATCGTCCACGTATTATGCGTCTATTCGCCTATGGTCCGATTCCTCGGCGGAATGTCGCCCATAAGGTTTTTCAAGGAAATGAAGCCAGCCATTCTGTTCGCGTTCTCGAGCGACTCGTCGGTGGCGACATTGCCCTACACTATGGAATGCACACGCAAGTTGGGCGTTAAGAAAGAAGTCGGCAGTTTCGTGCTTCCGCTTGGAGCCACTATCAACATGGACGGCACCGCCATTTACCAATGCGTGGTGGCGGTATTCATGGCGCACTGCTGCGGCGTGGAGCTCGGCGCCAGCCAGTACATAGCCATCGCCATAGCCGCCACAATCGTGTCGATAGGCACGCCAGCCGTGTCGGGCAGTTCTCTGGCATTGATGCCGATGGTCCTGACTTCGGCTAACATCCCTGTGGAATGTGTGGCTGTGGCAGCCGGCATCGACCGTATCGTTGACATGGGACGTACCGTGATGTCCATCACCGGCGACGCCTCATGCGCCATCGTGATGCAGAAAATGGCAAACGAAGAATCCAACACTCAGGCATAAACATGAAACTGAAGAAGCGTAAAATCAAGTACTCGGCAATATTCTTTCTCTGCTGGTTTGCCTTTTTAGTCATACTGGTTGACGGCATCCTGAAATTCCAGACAGTGGTGGATTATTTCGGGTCATACGCATTGGTGGAAATCGCTTTGCTGCTGTTGGTAATTCTTCCCACATTGGCTGTTTATAAATTCACAAAAGAGAAGTAGCGCAATATCAAGGCAATGAAAAAGATATTATTCCTTCACGGATTTTTCGCGAGCGGGCAATGCGTGCCGGCAGTGGCATTGCGCGAGGCTTTCGACGGACACGCGGAAGTGATTGCGCCCGACCTGCCGCTTCGCCCCAACGAGGCCATCGCCTTCATACGCGAGCTGATTGACCGCGAGCGCCCCGACCTCATGGTGGGCAACAGCTGCGGAGCGTTCTACGCCCAGATGCTGGCTCCCGTCGTAGGCATTCCTGCGCTTTTGGGCAATCCGCACTTCCGCATGACCGAGTTTCTGACACAGCGCATCGGACAGCAGCAATACAAGTCGCCACGCACGGACGGACGGCAAGTGTTCACAATTGACGAAGCCTTGATTGAAGAATTTGCCGAACTGGAGGCTACGCAGTTTAATTACTGCAACCCCTACTACAAAGACCGCGTCTGGGGCTTGTTCGGCGAACAAGACACGCTGGCGCACTTCGAGCCGCTTTTCCGCGAGCATTACAGCCACTCGCGCCACTTCCCCGGAGGACACACCCCGACAGCCGAGGAGGTGCGTATGTATTATGCGCCATTAGCCGAGAAAATGCTCAACGACTATCCCCTGCCCGACGACGGCGTTCGCTACTTCCGTCATTTCAAGGGCGGCGAGTACCGCTTCATCCGCACGGCGTTCGATTCCGAGACGACGGAGCGCATGGTCGTCTATCAGGCGCTGTACGGCGAAGGAAAGTTCTGGGTGCGCCCCGAGAAGATGTTCTTCGAGAACGTCGAACGCGACGGCCGCCGTTTCCCGAGATTCACAGAAATAGACAAAGCTCAACTCCGTAAGCAATAAAACATGACACACCACACATTAAAACCCTGGCTGCTGACAGCGGCGCTTACCATTGCGAGCCTTGCCTCGTGCGCATCGAGCGAGGAGAAAGCCGCCTCGCAGCCCACCATCGAGCGAATAGAACAGCGCGGCAAGATACTCGTCGGCACGACTGGCGACTACCGTCCGCTCTCATTCCGCGAGGAGGACGGCACCTACTGGGGATTCGGCATAGAGATGGCAAACGAGATAGCCAAAAGGATGGGCGTGACCGTGGAGTTCGTCCAGACCTCGTGGCCGACGCTGACCGCCGACGTGCAGGCAGAGCCGCAGACATTCGACCTCGCCATAGGCGGCATAACCATAACCGACGCGCGACGCGAGACGATGCTCATGAGCGACGGCTATTTAGCCAACGGCAAGACCATACTGTGCCGTGCGAGCGAGGCGGACAAGTACAAGTCGATAGCCGACATCGACCGCCCCGAGGTGCGTGTAATGGTGAACCCCGGCGGACTGAACGAGAAGTTCGCCAACGCCAGCCTGCCACACGCCACAATCATCGTCCACCAAAGGAACGAGGAGATTCCGTCGCTCGTGGCTGAGGGCGATGCCGACGTGATGATAACCGAGATAACCGAAGCGCCAT